>NZ_JAMFRV010000716.1 GCF_026224925.1 Pseudomonas sp.
GGGACAAACCTTCGACCTGCTGATGACTGATCAGGGTTTACCTGACATGAAAGGCGTTGACTTGGCGAACCGGGCGCTGGAACTGCGCCCTGCATTGCCCGTGCTGTTTGCCAGTGGTTATGCGGAGAACATTGAGGTGCCCACAGGAATGCACTTGATTGGGAAACCGTTCTCGATTGACCAGTTGCGTGACAAGGTCAGGGCGATTTTGAGCCAAGTGCATTGATGTGCAGACAATTGCTCAGGCGCAGCTAGCGGGTGATCGCACGCCATTGGGTTTTGAGGAAGACCAAGGGCTGACAGGTGCTGCGCAAACTGCAACTCATCGGTGCGCTGAAGTCTGCGCAGTCGTTGGAGAAAATCAGCTTTCAATCTCTAAACCACGTCAACTTTAATCAGTAACTAGCTGATTTTAATACACATATTATTGATGGCACGGCTCTTGATAATGACAGATCGTCCACGGTGCAATCGCATCGGGGCGGACCGATTATTTCATCCCAGGAGAGTTCCATGCCAACACCAGCCTATCTGTCGATCACAGGCACAAAGCAAGGCTTGATCACCAAAGAAGCCTTTACTGCTAAGTCGGTTGGTAACATTTATCAAGAAGGCCACGAAGATCAAATTCTGGTTCAAGCCTTCGCTCATCAAATCATCATTCCGCGTGACCCTCAGTCCGGCCAGCCAACCGGCCAGCGCGTCCACAAACCGTTGATGATCACCAAGATTTTTGACCGGTCTTCGCCATTGATTTTCAGCGCATTAACGTCGGGCGAGATGCTGACAAAATGCCGTCTGGAGTGGTTCCGGACCTCCTCATCCGGCGCCCAGGAGCACTACTACACCATCGAACTGGAAGATGCCTTGATCGTTGACGTGAGCTCGCGCATGCCTAACTGCCAAGACCCAAGCCAGTCGCACTTCACCCACCTCGAAGACGTTTACTTCACCTATCGCAAGATCACTTGGACCCACGAAGTCAGTGGCACGTCTGGCTCTGACGATTGGCGTACTCCAGTCGCGGGCTAATCGCGGCTGACGGTTTCGAGCAACGGCCAG
This sequence comes from Pseudomonas sp., assembly GCF_026224925.1. Taxonomy (GTDB): domain Bacteria; phylum Pseudomonadota; class Gammaproteobacteria; order Pseudomonadales; family Pseudomonadaceae; genus Aquipseudomonas. Next base: position 1,063 of record NZ_JAMFRV010000716.1, read on the forward strand.
ATTTCCTGGCCGTTGCTCGTTAACGGCCTGTGGTTTAATTACGCCCCCTATATAGTGTCGAGATGTGCTGCACATGAAACCCAATCTGCCGAGCACTCCAACCCGCGTGCTTATCATTGGTTATGTCTGGCCGGAGCCTCGTTCGTCAGCGGCTGGTGGGCACATGGTGCAGTTGATTGAGTGTTTCCTGCAGCAAGGCTGGCAGGTCACCTTCAGCAGTCCGGCCGCCGCAGGAGAGCACAAGGCTGATCTAGGGGCTTTGGGTATTAGCGAAGTCGGCATCGAACTCAACAACAGCAGTTTCGATACGTTCATCACCGAACTTCAGCCTGACATCGTGCTGTTCGATCGCTTTATGATGGAAGAGCAGTTTGGCTGGCGCGTAGAAAAATACTGCCCCAACGCCCTGCGCGTTCTTGAAACGGTTGACCTGCATAGCCTGCGCGAGGCACGTCAGCAAACGCTCAAATCCCACCTTAAAAACGCGATCGCCCCTGATGAGTTAGCCGATTTTTTTACTCAGTCAGAGCAGGCCATGTTTCAACCGATGGCCAGTAGCGATTCGGCCCAGCGTGAAATAGCGGCCATCTACCGTTCGGACCTGAGCGTGATGATCTCCGATAAGGAAATCGATTTGCTGGTCTCACAATTCAACGTGCCCAGCGCCCTTCTGCACTGGTGCCCTCTTCTAGTGGAAACGGTTCCGACCACAGCGCCCGCCTTCACCGAACGCTCACACTTCCTCAGCATCGGCAATTTCCGCCATGCGCCCAACTGGGATGCCGTGTTGTGGATGAAGACCGCCATCTGGCCATTGATCCGTCAACAGCTGCCAACGGCGCAATTGCACATCTACGGTTCCTACACGCCGCCCAAAGCCACGGCGTTGCATAATCCGGCACAAGGCTTCCATATCATGAACTGGGCCGAAGACGCACTGCAGGTGATGTCTGCGGCAAGGGTTTGCCTGGCGCCGTTACGTTTCGGGGCAGGGATCAAAGGCAAACTGCTCGACGCCATGACCTGCGGCACACCCAGTGTCACTACCCCCGTCGGCGCCGAAGCCATGCACGGCGATCTGCCATGGCCCGGCGCGATCGCAACCAGCGCCCAGCGCATTGCCGACGCAGCCGTTGAGCTCTACCGCAACGAAGCAGTCTGGAATAACGCGCAAACAGAAGGTTGGGCCGTATTGGCCAACCGTTATCAATTCGAACCGCACTGCGCAAGCCTGATTGCCACGATAGAAGCGTGTCGTGCGAACTTGGCTCAGCACCGAACCAACAACTTCACCGGAGCCATGCTGCGTCACCACCACCACAAAAGCACCCAATACATGGCGCAGTGGATTGAGGCGAAAAATCGGGGGTAGCTTGATCCCCCACCGCAACATAACTGCGAATGCATCAGCGAGGCCTACGCAATAGATAAGTGTCCATAATCCAGCCTTTCTCCCGTCTCGCCGCTTCCCGAGCGTGCTGGATCTGCGCGCTGACGTCTTTCAGCTTACCTGCGATCAGTATTTCATCCGCCGTACCCAGGTAGGCGCCCCAGTAGATATAGAGGTCAGTGTCGGTAAACGTATCGAATGCACAGTGAGCATCAAGCATCACCACTACGTTTTCGATGTCCTCGGCACGACTCTGGGCCAAACGGCGCCCTGTTGTGATCTGGATCGGCTCACCGATGCGATTCAATGGTATGCGATGCTGCGCTGCCAGCGCTTGCACACTGGTGATTCCGGGAATCACTTGATAATCGAAAGACTCGGCCCCGCGGGCCAATACCTGGTCAAGAATGCGCAAGGTGCTGTCGTACAGCGATGGGTCGCCCCAGACCAAAAATCCTCCTACCTCGCCCTCGCCTACTTCATCAGCAATCAGCCGCTCGAACAACACTGCACGCTGTTCATGCCAGGTTTCGATTCCTGCTTCATAGGACTGCGAATCACCCCGGCGCTGGGGGTCCTGTACCTGGACGATCCGATAGTCTTCATGGGTGATATAACGCTCACAAATCTCCGTTCTCAACCGCAGCAGATCGTCGTTTTCATAACCTTTGTCGAGCAAAAAGAACACGTCAGCCTGATTGAGCGCGTTCACCGCCTGGACCGTGATCTGCTCCGGATGCCCCGCACCGATACCTATCAGCAGGATTTTTTTCATTAGGTAACAACTCCCAAAGTGTCGCAAACTCAGGTCTATGGATATTGACCTAAGCTAGTTGGCAACGCAGCCTAAAGGCCCTTCGGACCTTAACGCGAACAAGGCTAGGCTGCACTGATGTCCTGACTGACATATCATTGCGACGAACTACTCATGACAAAAACAACAAGAATTACCGATCCTTCCTACGAATTGATGGACGACCACAACGGCCTGTCAATCATCTACCGGGAACATGGGTTCCCGTGCCCGCTGGTGCGCTGGCATTTTCATAAGGAATACGAGCTGCATTTGATCGTGGCCAGTTCAGGCAAGGTCTTCGTCGGCGATTACATCGGTAACTTCTACCCGGAGAGCCTGTTCCTGACCGGCCCTAACCTGCCGCACAACTGGATTAGCCAGGTCGGCGAAGACGAGATAGTGCCCAAACGCGACATGCTGGTGAATTTCACCGATGAGTTGTTTGAAAGCGGTAACCTGGTGTTCGCCGAGCTAAA
>NZ_JAMFRV010000717.1 GCF_026224925.1 Pseudomonas sp.
AGCACCCACGGTGTGTTGACCATCCCGGCAAACACCCGGATCGAGTCGCCGCCCTTGCCCAGCGCCATCACCGTGTCGCCTTCATTGACCCGGCGACGCTGATCGTCATCGACGTCCGCCTTGTCGAGACGAATCAGGCGTAGGTCAAAACCAAAGCCCTTTTCCAGCTTCAAGGCAGCCAGGCGCCGTGGTTGCTCATCGACCGGAACTCGCACCAGCTCGTCGATCAGCAGATAAATCGTCGCCCGCGCCAGTTGTTCGCTGATTTGCTGCACTTCGCCGCTCAACACCAACTGCTCGCCGCCGCTGACGAGGCGATACACCTTGGCCGCATGGGGTCCGGTCTGCTCGACCACCACCTGACCGCGCGACAGACGGCTGCGGTCGCCGCTGTCGAGCAGGGTGTCGTCGACCGTTTTCAGCTCCAGCGGAATGCCCATCAAGCGCTCCCACGCCGCCAAGGCGCGAGTACGGTCGATGGCAATCATCGGTTTCAGGTTGTCGGCCATCAGGGTGAACGTGCCATGGGCCAGGCGCTCGCGGTATTGCTCACCGCGCACTTGGTTGACTAAATGCAGGGTCAGCACGCCAAGCAGCGCCACCAGCACCAATACGCCGAGCATGCCGCCATAGATGCGCAGGAAGATGGAGTTCATGGCGTCAGTGGTTCAGCAGATAACAGCTAGGGTCTTGCGCCGCTTCCGGGACAAACAGATAGCCTTTGCTGCGAATGGTCTTGATCAAGCGCGGATGGATGGGATCGTCACCGATCTTCGGTCGAATACGTGAGATGCGCACATCAATGGAGCGGTCTTGGCCGTCATAGCCAAAACCTCGCAGCGCCGTGAAGATCTCTTCCCGGGATAAAATTCGTCCGGCGTTGGCCACCAACAGCCAGAGCAGATCAAATTCAGCACTGGTCAGCTCGATGCTACTGTCCTGCAACCAGGCTTCGCGCAGGGCGTTATCGACGATCAACGGACCGAACACCAGCCTGCGTGGTTTCTCTTCGGGCTTGAGTCCGGATTTGGGCTCAGTCGTTTCGTTGCGCCGCAACAGCGCATGAATTCGCGCCAGCAGCACCCGCGGGTGCACCGGCTTGCAGACAAAATCGTCAGCGCCCATGTCCAGGCCTTGAATTTGATCGGTGTCATCAGTGCGCGCGGTGAGCATTAAAATCGGACCGTCGTAGCGATCGCGGACCCTGCGACAGATGCTCAGGCCGTCTTCGCCGGGCAGCATCAGGTCAAGAATCACCAAGTCAGGCTGCTCGGCAATAATGCGCGCCACGGCCTTGGCGCCGTCACCTTCAATAGTGGCCCGCAGGCCATTGCCCTGAAGGTAGTCACGGGTCAGTTCAGCCAGGCGCTGGTCATCTTCGACAATCAGCACCTGCCAGGCTTCTTGCTCCACGGGTAACCTCTTCTACCATTGTTCTTATTAATAGAATCAAGCGTTGGATGGGCTTGATAGAGGGCGAGTTTAGCAACAGCTCGCGCTAAGCACACGACATGCCAGTTTGCACTCAAAATTTGAGTTTTCCGTGATGCAATTCACACCCGCAAAAACCTGCAGACGGTGTAAAAAACAATGACAGACGGTTCGGTCCAGCAGTTCTGCGGCCTACACGGGTTTTCCCGATTTCATACATGATTTACCCACAGATTTATCCACAGGCGCTCGTTGCATTTCATGTCCAAAACGCTTTATCTTGTAGCTCGGCGCGAAAAAAACCCTACATGTAGCGTTTACCGCCTAAAACCAAACACAACTCAATCGAGAATTTCAAGCTATTTTCTTGTGGCTGTTTGGTTGGATCGCAGCATTTTTCAGTACGCCAAACTACTCAAGTGGATGGCAGCCGCTGTACCTCACTCGCTGGGGCAAACCGGTACAAGTGTTGCAACAAAAAACGAGCATCCTTCATACGATTTCCGGTAGCGGGCATGTCCCGAGACCAATGACTTCAAAGCCGGGGAATGGCCAAAGCCTTCCTCATTCGTTTTGAGGTCTTTCCAACTGGCACCTTGTCAGTTGACTGCTCAAGACGGAACGGTGGGCACGCTGTAAGTGTCCAAACAAACTTAAAGAACGTGGAGACACCCATGCAAACAGACACAACTCGCGAGAATTCGCCGACCGCTACTCCGCACGCCGACCAATCCCAACAGGATTTGTCCGCCACTGCACCGGGTCAGCTGCGCGTGATCAAGCGTAATGGGACCGTCGTTCCTTACACCGATGACAAAATCACCGTCGCCATTACCAAAGCGTTTCTTGCAGTTGAAGGCGGCACCGCCGCCGCTTCGTCGCGCATCCACGATACTGTGGCGCGCTTGACTGAACAGGTCAGCACCACGTTCAAACGTCGTATGCCTTCGGGCGGCACCATCCATATCGAAGAAATCCAGGACCAGGTCGAACTGGCCCTGATGCGTGCTGGCGAACAGAAAGTCGCCCGTGACTACGTGATCTACCGTGATTCACGTGCCAAAGAACGCGCCGTTCGCTCCACTGATGATCCGGTACTAGCTCACCCATCGATCCGCATCACCCGCGCCGATGGCAGCCTTGCGCCACTGGACATGGGCCGCTTGAACACCATCGTGACCGAGGCCTGCGAAGGTCTGGCGGAAGTCGACGCGAACCTGATTCAAAGCGAAACCCTGAAAAACCTGTACGACGGCGTCGCGCTGAAAGACGTCAACACCGCTTTGGTGATGACTGCGCGTACCTTGGTAGAACGTGAGCCTAACTACTCGTTCGTGACTGCTCGCCTGCTGATGGACACCTTGCGTGCCGAAGGCTTGAGCTTCCTGGAAGTGGCCGAAAGCGCCACTCACCACGAAATGGTCGACCTGTACGCCAAAGCACTGCCGTCCTACATCGCGAAAGGCATTGAGTTCGACTTGCTGAACCCGATTCTGGCGACCTTTGACCTGGACAAACTGGGCAAGGCGATCAACCACGAGCGCGATCAGCAGTTCACTTACCTGGGTCTGCAAACCCTGTACGACCGTTACTTCATCCATAAGGATGGCGTGCGTTTCGAACTGCCGCAGATCTTCTTCATGCGCGTGGCCATGGGCCTGGCAATCGAAGAGAAGAACAAAGAAGACCGTGCCATCGAGTTCTACAACTTGTTGTCGTCGTTCGACTACATGTCGTCGACCCCAACCTTGTTCAACGCCGGCACCCAGCGTCCACAGCTGTCCAGCTGCTACCTGACCACCGTTCCAGATGACCTGTCGGGCATTTACCACGCCATCCACGACAACGCCATGCTCTCCAAATTCGCTGGCGGCCTGGGCAACGACTGGACGCCGGTTCGCGCGCTGGGCTCTTACATCAAGGGCACCAACGGCAAATCCCAAGGCGTCGTGCCGTTCCTCAAAGTAGTCAACGACACCGCAGTAGCAGTTAACCAGGGCGGTAAACGCAAAGGCGCGGTCTGCGCTTACCTGGAAACCTGGCACATGGACATCGAAGAGTTCATCGAGCTGCGCAAGAACACCGGTGATGATCGTCGTCGTACCCACGACATGAACACCGCCAACTGGATCCCTGACCTGTTCATGAAGCGCGTCTTCGATGACGGTCCATGGACCCTGTTCACGCCTTCCGAAGTTCCGGACCTGCACGACCTGACCGGTAAAGCCTTCGAAGAGCGTTACGAGTACTACGAAGCACTGACCCAGTACGGCAGCAAGATCAAACTGTTCAAGACCATCCAGGCCAAAGATCTGTGGCGCAAGATGCTCTCGATGCTGTTCGAGACCGGGCACCCCTGGATCACGTTCAAGGATGCCTGCAACGTCCGCTCGCCGCAGCAACACGTCGGCGTCGTGCATTCGTCCAACCTGTGCACGG
>NZ_JAMFRV010000718.1 GCF_026224925.1 Pseudomonas sp.
GACACAATTCCCGTACGTCATCGACGATGTGCGTCGAGAGGATCACCGTGACGTTGCGGCCAATTGAAGAGAGCAAGTTGAGAAAACGGTTCCGCTCGGCGGGGTCGAGGCCGGCTGTCGGCTCATCCACGATGATGAGACGGGGGTTTGCCAACAACGCCTGGGCGATTCCGAAACGCTGTTTCATGCCTCCTGAGTAGGTGGACAGAGCTTTCTTGCGCGCGTCCCACAGATTGGTTTGATTGAGGAGTGCCTCCACCATGGCCTTGCGTTCTCCAGGCGAGGCGATGCCCTTCAGGATGGCCAGGTGATGCAGCATTTCGAGCGCCGACATTTTGGGGTAGACGCCGAATTCCTGCGGCAAATAGCCCAGGATTTTCCGGACCTCGCCTTTCTGCCTGACCACATCGATTCCGTCCAGGTCGATGCTGCCGCTGTCCGGATCTTGCAGTGTGGCAATCGTGCGCATCAGTGAGCTCTTGCCGGCGCCATTCGGTCCCAGCAACCCGAACATGTTGTTGCCGATGCTCAGCGATAGATTATTGAGTGCCCTGACACCATTCGGATAGGTCTTGGAAAGCCCGGTGATGGTGAGCGCCATTGAAATCCCCATTCTTGTTTGGTTTCCCGACTGCGTGCCCATGACGGCCTGCGCCTACTAGACTTAAACATCATTTTGCTCTGCCAGCGCAAGTGGCGGGGGGCCGAAACGGCCCTTTGCAGGGACGATCTCGAGTCAGGGCTTAACGGGGTCCGCGTTTTCCCAGCCGCCGCCCAGGGCCTTGAACAGCTTGACCATGTCGGTGCTTTGCGTAAGTTCTGCCTGTGCAAGTTGCTGCTGGGCTTGAACCGTCTGGATTTGTAGCGTCAATACGGAAATGTAGGTTGCCAAACCGTGCTGGTAGGCATCGAGATCGACTTTCACCGCCTTTTGATCCGCAGCGACCGAGTCTTGTAGAGAATTCGTCCGCGCCGCGTCTTGAGTCAAGCTGACCAGTCCATCCTCGACTTCCTGGAGAGCACTCAAAACGGTCTTGCGATACTGCAGCGCCGCCTCGGCGGCTTTTGCGCGCGATAGCCGGACGTTGGCCACCAATGCACCGCCTTGAAAAATTGGCACGGACACGGCCGAACCCACTGTATAGAAGTGACTGTCCCAATCGAACAGGTACCCAGTGCTCAAGTTGCGCAGGCCGAAGGTGCCGGTCAGCGATACGTCGGGGAACAGGGAAGCGACTGAAACTCCGACCTGTGCGGTAGCGGCATGGAGCGAAGCCTCCGACTCTCGAATGTCCGGGCGCCGCCGTGCCAGGGTGGCAGGCAGCCCTGTGGGCACGGTATGCGGCAGAGCAGGCAACGCGCCATTGTCGCCAAACTGGTCATCGAGGGCCTCGGGCGTTTGCCCGGTCAATACCGCAAGGGCATGCTTCGAAGCGGCAATCTGCTGCTCATAGGCGGGCAGTTGCGACCGCAAAGTTGACCACTGCGCGAGGGCGCTGTCGACATCGGCCTCGCCGGCGAGCCCATTCTGTTGACGGCTCAGCGTAAGTTCGTATACATCGTGCTGCGCGCTGATCTGATCCGAAGTTATTTTGCGCAGCATCTGTGAGGCGCGCAGTTGAAAGTACTCCTGCGCAACCTCGGCTTCGAGGGAAACCAAAAGATCGTTGCGGGCTTCGGCGACTGAGTGACCCTGTGCAACGGCCGCTTCGACCGAACGTCGCACCTTGCCGAACAGATCCAATTCCCAGGACGCATCGAAGCCCAACTGGTAGACGTTCACCGGACTTTCCAGCGAACTGAGCAGACCCGTTTCGAGCGGCGAGGCCGTCGGTCCGACATCCACGTGCTGAGATTTCAAAATCCCCGCGAGACCGAGTTGTTCGCGGTTGTAGCTGGCCGTGCCACTCACGGAGGGCAATCCTTGGGCTCGTGCCTGCTGGACCTGGGCACGGGCTTCAACGATCCGCAGGAAAGCAGCCTTGAGGTCGAGATTTCCCGCAGCCGCTTGCGTTTCGAGCGCATCCAACTTCGGATCATTGAATTGTTGCCACCAGTTGGAGTCCGGCTTCGAATCCGCTACACGGTCGTCCAAGGCGCCGGAATAACGATCCGGCACTGTCTCCTTGGGCTCATGAAAATTCGGGCCGACTTTGCAACCCGCGAGACTGCAAAGCGCGATCAAAGCGGCGGCTGGTTTCGCGTAACGCATCAGTGGCCTCCCCCGGCGCCGGCGGCCTTCTTGACGGGCGAGAACAACAGCGTAAACGGCGCGTACAGGAATGCCAGCATGGCACAGTAGAAAAACACATCGATGTATGCCAGAAAGCCCGCCTGTGCAATGAGCGTTTGATAGGTTTGCCCGAGCGCAGTTTGGGCTGCATCGCCGGTTGCGAAACTGAAATTGCGAATGGC
>NZ_JAMFRV010000719.1 GCF_026224925.1 Pseudomonas sp.
ATTCTACAGCGTTTCAACTCGCTGTCAACTGCCTTTTTTCACCGCTTTCGATCACCGCGATCAAAGCCTCTTCCTCGCTAACTAACTGGCTAACTCATTGATTACCAAGGAGTTTCCGTTTCATCTGCTCCGGAAGAGGTGCGAATTATAGGCCCAGAAAAAGTTACGTCAAGGGTTATTCACACCTTTGTAACAACTGATCGCTTTTGTCCTATTAACCGGGGAATCCGCCTAGCAATCATTGGTACCCGGAGCAACAACAGCAGTGAGCCGATGCTTGCATAAAGAGCCCACTCTTTAAGGTCCGCCCGAACAATCCAAAGCATATGCAGCAACCCCAACCCAAGAACCAGGTACACCAAGCGATGAAGCTTCTTCCATCGCAGGCCTAATTGACGCTGACTGTAGCGATTAGGGGTCACCGCCAAAGCAAGGAGACACAAGAAAGCCAGACTGCCCACGATGATATAAGGCCGCTTAACCAACTCGACACCCAACTGCGCCCAATCCAGCCCCAGAATAAAGACTGCATACGCACTCATGTGCATGACGACATAAGCAAAGCACCACAACCCCAGCTGCCTGCGGACAGCTATCCAACCCGGCCAGCCACTCAAGCGCTGCAAAGGCGTCATCGCTAGCGTGATCAGTAACAAAATCAAAGTGCCCAGCCCTAGCCGGTCAACCAGGACTTTGCCGGGATCAGGCCCTAACGCAAAGATCCATGCCTGATACACCCACAGTACGGGTGCCACGCACGCCGCAGCAAAAACGCCAATCCGCCAAAATGGGTAACGCATATCAATAGTTCTTCCGCAGATCCATACCGGCATATAAAGAGGCAACCTCCTCCCCATAGCCATTGAACATCTCCGTCTGCCGAATATTCGGGCTAAACAACCCGCTTGGCAGACGCCTCTCATGTGCTTGGGTCCAGCGCGGATGGTCCACGGTCGGATTCACGTTGGCGTAAAAACCGTACTCACTCGCCGCAATGGTTTGCCACGTGGTTTTGGGCTGCTCGCTCATCAGACTGATCCGCACAATGGACTTCGCGCTCTTGAAGCCATACTTCCATGGCACGACCAAGCGCAACGGCGCACCGTTCTGGTTAGGCAACTCGCGACCGTACATTCCCACCGCAAGAATCGCCAAAGGGTTCATCGCCTCGTCCAGACGCAAGCCTTCCGCGTAGGGCCAATCAATCAATGCGAAATCAGAACGCTGACCCGGCATGGACTTAGGGTCTTGAAGTGTTTCGAAGCGGATGTACTTGGCATTCGAAGTCGGTTCTACCTGCTTCAGGAGTGCAGACAGAGGAAAGCCCATCCAGGGAATAACCATCGACCACGCTTCAACACAACGCAGCCGATAAATCCGCTCTTCGAGCTGATAGGGCTTCATGAAGTCTTCGAGCGCATAACGACCCGGCTTGCCCACCTCTCCATCGATCACAACAGTCCAGGGTTCGGTTTTCAGCGAACCCGAGCTCTTAGCGGGGTCACCCTTGTCCGTTCCGAACTCATAGAAGTTGTTGTAGTGAGTCGCGTCCTTGAACGGCGTGATGGCTTCGCCCTTCACTGTGACCGCCTGCCACTTGGTGTCGGAAAGCTTTGCTTTAAACCAATCAGGCGCGGTGCCAGGCTCGACATCAGCATAAGGGGACGGGTCGGCAGCATCGGCCCAACGCGGCAATGCGCTGACTGTCAAGGCGGCAACAGAGCCTCCGAGCAGTGCACGACGAGAGAAGTAAAAGGATTCAGGCGTGACATCCGACTCTTTACAGTCGGATGCCGAGGGCAGGCTGATTAGCATGATGACTCCACAGCGTTGGGGACCAGTGCACCAATAGACTGTGGAGTATGAGGGAAATTACAGTTTACTCAGCCGATTTATGACGACGCAGCCTCAGCAAATACTGAACAGGACCAGACGCTGCGTACGCAAGGAATATCAGCAATAAGATACGTGGCGGATCACTGAACACGACCGCAAATATCAATACCACAGCGAGAATAGCCACAAACGGCACGCGCCCTTTGAGGTCCAGTTCCTTGAAGCTGTTGTACTTGATATTACTGACCATCAACATACCAGCTGCCGCAACCAACAACGCAACCAGGAACGACATCTTCGAACCCTGAATTCCGTAATCGCTGAACGACCAGACGAGCCCGGCTACTACGCCCGCAGCAGCAGGACTGGCCAAGCCAATGAAATAGCGCTTATCCGCTTTGCCGACTTGGGTGTTGAAGCGCGCCAAGCGCAATGCGGCGCCAGCGACATAGATGAACGCAACCATCCAGCCGACTTTACCCATGTCACCCAACGCCCAGCCAAATGCCAACAAGGCCGGCGCAACGCCAAAGGCAACCATGTCGGCCAGCGAATCGTATTCGGCGCCGAAAGCGCTTTGCGTGTTAGTCATGCGTGCGACTCGACCATCAAGACCGTCGAGCACCATGGCGATGAAAATAGCGATGGCAGCAAAGCCAAAATACTTGCTCGCTGTGGCCGGATCTCCGGCACTCAGCGCACTTTGCGCACTCATCGAACTGATGATGGAATAAAAGCCGGCGAAGAGATTCGCGGTGGTGAACAGATTAGGCAGCAGGTAGATGCCGCGATGCCGGACTTTACGTCCTTCGGCATCATGCCCTTCTTCAATATGCTCATCGATCGGTAGCAGGCTTTCGGCGTCAGAGGCCTGGTTTGGCTCTTCGGGACGTTCGCTCATGGACATTACCTTGCAGCGGGGTGGAGAGTTTCAATAGGTGTTTGCAACGAAGGTTCGTTATCAAACGATGCAGCTTTATACCAGAAGCGGGATGTCAAAACGAAAAAACGCGGCCGAAGCCGCGTTTTTCCTGCAACGAAAACCTAAGAGCTGTATTAGTTCTTGGTTCTGTCGACGATTTTGTTGGCGCCGATCCAAGGCATCATCGAGCGCAGTTTCTCACCGATGATTTCGATACCGTGGTTAGCGTTGTTACGACGCTTGGCGGTCATCGAAGGGTAGCCGGTAGCACCTTCGCTGATGAACATCTTCGCGTACTCACCATCCTGAATGCGTTTCAGGGCGTTGCGCATGGCCTGACGCGATTCAGCGTTGATGACTTCAGGACCCGTCACGTATTCGCCGTATTCAGCGTTGTTGGAGATCGAGTAGTTCATGTTGGCGATACCGCCTTCGTACATGAGGTCAACGATCAGCTTCAATTCGTGCAAGCACTCGAAGTAAGCCATTTCTGGAGCATAGCCAGCTTCAACCAGTGTTTCGAAGCCCGCTTTAACCAGTTCAACGGTACCGCCGCACAGTACAGCTTGTTCGCCAAACAGGTCGGTTTCGGTTTCGTCTTTGAACGTTGTTTCGATGATACCGGTGCGACCGCCGCCAACACCCGAAGCGTAGGACAGTGCAACATTTTTGGCGTTGCCCGACGCATCCTGGTAGATCGCGATCAGGTCAGGG
>NZ_JAMFRV010000720.1 GCF_026224925.1 Pseudomonas sp.
ACCCCATGGCACGCCAAGCCAGCGCGGTGATCATGTTGGTCTACGCATTGATGATTGGCGTGACCTCGATTCTCGCCATCGGCACGGTGATGCAGGTGCTGTTCGGCTTGCCGTTCTGGATGTCGGTGTTGCTGGGCGGTGGCGTGGTGGTGGTGTATTCGGCGATTGGCGGGATGTGGTCGCTGACCCTGACTGACATCGTTCAGTTCGTGATCAAAACCGTGGGTTTGATGTTTATCCTGCTGCCCATCTGCCTGTACCGCGTCGGCGGCTGGGATCAGTTGGTGGCTAAGCTGCCGGCGTCGAGTTTCAGCTGGACCACCATCGGCTGGGACACGATCATTACCTACTTCCTGATCTACTTCTTCGGCATCCTGATTGGTCAGGACATTTGGCAACGAGTGTTTACCGCACGCACGGACAAAGTGGCCAAGTACGCAGGTTCTGTTGCCGGCGTGTACTGCATTTTCTACGGACTGGCGTGCGCCCTGATCGGCATGGCGGCCCATGTGTTGCTGCCTGATCTGGACAACGTCAACAACGCTTTCGCCGCCATCGTCAAAGTGTCGTTACCTGATGGCCTGCGCGGTTTGGTGATCGCGGCTGCACTGGCGGCCATGATGTCCACGGCCAGCGCTGGCTTACTAGCAGCGTCGACCACCGTGACCGAAGACCTGTTGCCTCGCCTGCGCGGTGGCAAACAATCGAGCCTGAGCATCAGCCGGCTGTTCACGGCACTGACGGGGTTGGTGGTGCTTGCCATTGCGCTAGTGGTGCACGACGTTATCAGCGCGCTGACGCTGGCGTACAACCTGTTGGTAGGCGGTATGTTGGTCCCTTTGATCGGGGCGATCTACTGGAAAAGAGCCACCACCGCAGGCGCGATCACCAGCATGACGCTGGGCTTCCTGACCGCGCTGGCGTTTATGCTCAAAGACGGCTTCGACGCCAACACCCCGATCTATTACAGCTTGTCGGTGGCTTTGATCAGCTTCGTGGTGGTCAGCCTGTTGTCGCCGCGGCCTGTAATGATCGCTCAGGGGGTATGAGGTTATCTCGGGGTGCCCGACCGGCACCCTTCGCAGGCAAGCCTGCTCCCATAGGATCTGTTTCAGGCCAAATATTGGGTCGGATGGAGATACTAATGTGGCTTGCCGACGAAAGCGGCGGATCAAGCGCAGACTAAATCACAGAGTGAGCTAGCCTCAGTGAACAGAGTCTCGGTTCCTTGAGTACGGGGCTCATTCTCTGTCAGTGACAGAAGCAGGCGTCTCATGGAGCGGCTCGATATTCAACAACGACTCCACAATGCGCTGGGCGTCATGTTGATCGATAAAGCAGAAATTCGCGAGGATGCAACGCTCAAGGATTTGGCGTTGGAAGATTCAGAGATCGACGAACTGATCGATCAGCTGGAATTCGAGTTTGGAATCGTATTCCCCACCCGCATCAAAAACCGAATCCACAAAGCGCCAGAACACCTGACGCTGCAAATTCTGGTTGATGTCATTCTGGTGTTGATGGAAAACGATGAGTCCTAATACTTATCGACGTGGACGCCGGCGCTCGTCATCAGTACGAACCGGGATAGGTTGCAACTTTGGCCGTTCGATCAGGCCCAGAGCAACACCGAGGTCATGGAGCCACTCTTGCATTTTGCTATTCATAACGCCCCCCTTCAGGGAAATACTCCGCGACTGACATCCGCCTTGTCGCGTCTTACTGATCATAGTGCGATGTCTCACTTTACGCCTGCTTCCAGATGTCGCGGGAAGAATTTGTGACATTAAGTCTCAACACACCTCCCGTTCGTCGATTGAAACAATCCGGCCGCCCGCTAAAACACTGGCTGATGGCGATCAGAGAGTCAAACAGACGTTAGTCGTGAGTCACGCGACGCATATTGATAGACCACTCGATAGCGTCAAGCCCACAACAGAAGCGACCAACGGTGGTTGTTTGCTTACTCCGGTAGCTGCAACACACCGTCGTCGTCCGTCATGGCCCTTTCGAGCAGGTCAGCTGGCAAGTTCTTGCTGGCCCTGGCGCCGAGCAGCTTCAACTGCTCACTGCGGCTGACCAGATTGCCACGGCCTTCAGTCAGTTTGTTGCGGGCAGCGCCGTAGGCTTTATCGAGCTGCTGCAAGCGATTGCCGACTTCGTCGAGGTCCTGAATGAACAACACGAACTTGTCGTACAGCCAACCCGCGCGCTCAGCGATTTCTCGCGCGTTCTGGCTTTGTCGTTCCTGCTTCCACAAGCTGTCGATCACACGCAAAGTCGCCAGCAATGTGGTCGGGCTGACGATGACGATATTGCGGTCGAATGCCTCCTGAAACAAATTCGGTTCGGCTTGCAACGCTGCCGAAAAGGCCGCTTCGATGGGCACAAACAGCAACACGAAATCAAGACTGTGCAGGCCTTCGAGACGCTTATAGTCCTTGCCTGACAGGCCCTTGACGTGATTGCGCAACGACAAGACGTGCTGTTTCAGCGCAGCTTGACCGATGACATCATCGTCAGCAGACACGTACTGCTGATAAGCGGTCAGGCTCACTTTGGCGTCGACCACCACTTGTTTATTGCCGGGCAGCATGATCAGCACGTCGGGCTGGAACCGTTCGCCATCCGGCCCTTTGAGACTGACCTGCGTCTGATATTCACGGCCTTTTTCCAGGCCCGCATGCTCCAGCACCCGCTCCAGGATCAACTCGCCCCAGTTACCTTGAGTCTTCTGCCCCTTAAGCGCACGAGTAAGGTTGGTGGCTTCGTCACTCAGGCGCTGGTTCAACTGTTGCAGACGCTCCAGCTCTTTACTCAGAGAAAACCGTTCCCGCGCTTCCTGTTGGTAACTTTCTTCCACGCGCTTTTCGAACGACTGAATGCGCTCTTTCAACGGATCCAGTAATTGCCCAAGTTGCTGCTGACTGGTTTCGGCGAAACGTTGCTCCCGTTCGTCGAATATTTTACCGGCTAATTCTGCGAACTGAGCACGCAGCTCATCGCGGGAACCCTGAAGGTCGCTCAGGCGTTGCTGATGGCTTTCCTGCTGTTCACGCAACGCTGCCCCCAACGACGCGCAGTGTGCGTCCAGATGGCGCAACTCAGACTCTTTGCTGGCGCGCTCTTGAGTCCACAGCTGAGCGGCTTCATGGGCGCTGCCCCGCTCCTGCTGCAATAACTCGACCTCGCGTCGAGCAGCCGCAAGGTCCGCTTGCTTGGCCGCATTGGCGTGGCTCAAGTCACTGATTTCATCGCGGCTTGCATCAAGCTGAGCATTGAGCCCCTCTTGGGCCATTTGCGACGTGCTCAGGCGCTCGTCGAGCAACGCAGCGTCGGCTCGTTGTAACGCCAGCCGCCGTTGCAATTGCCAGGCGAGTGCCAATAATGGCAATGCCGCCACGGCCAGGCCAAGCAACAGGCTGGTCAGGTCCAATGCCATAAAAAAACTCCAGATGCAGCGTAAAAGTCGGCGTGGATTTTACCATTCCAAAGAAAAAAAACCCAGCACCCGCGGACTAGAGCAAGCGCTTGGGACAATCCACAGAAGCTGTGGATAACTCAGTGGACAACCCGCCTTGAACCCTCGCAAACGCCGATAGAATGGGGCCTGCGTTCAAACTGACGTTTTTTTCACCAGTTAAAAAAAACGATGTTTTTCATTGACTTAATAATTCCCACCTAAACATCTAACGTCTGGTCGAGCTTATAACCACTTCGGCACAGGTTGCTTCGAACGTGTGCACAAGTCCATCACCGATGGTTATAAAGCGACTGATTTAAAGCGCATAACCCTCTGGCTTCCAGTCTCCCAAG
Source organism: Pseudomonas sp. (assembly GCF_026224925.1). Lineage (GTDB taxonomy): Bacteria > Pseudomonadota > Gammaproteobacteria > Pseudomonadales > Pseudomonadaceae > Aquipseudomonas. The sequence goes on from NZ_JAMFRV010000720.1 coordinate 3,817, forward strand.
GCAGGCGACCGCGCAAGACACACCGGGCCGTGAAAATTATTTTCATCCATGGCTTCCCTTGTGCGCAACAATCCGTTAGTATTGCCGCCGTTAGTACCAAGCTGAAAGTCAATTCTGGTCGAACAAATCCCCTCGGCAAACACGTTCATAGCGTGAAATGTTGTCGACAAAAAGGGATCGGCCACCTCGATGGTTCCAGACATGAACTCGATACACTGCCTTCCTCAATAACGGGAAGGGTGTTAGCAGCTCTGATGTTTTGATAGAACCAGCCTGCAAATTGATCAGGATCTCCACCTCTGGCGTCGAACCTTTGCCATTGTTGTGCTGCCTGCCCTCCTAAGTACCTACCGGTCAGCCCGAGCGCCATACGATTAAGCGCGCTTCAACTGTCTGCTTTGTTCCAGTCAGGTTAACTCGCCCAGCCACGTTGCATTTGAAGCACAGGCCCGCGTTTACTGGAACGTTTTATTTTTGCACGGCTTATTCCGTGTCGCTTTAGGAAACACCCAACCATGAATACTCAAATCCAGACTCAGGACGCCATCCGCACTCTGACTAACGCTTTTGCTCCGATGAACTGCCTGATTATGGCCGCTCGCAAAGGCTGCTTCAGCTTCACTATCGTCAATGAACACGGCATCGCTCGTCATAGCGAACGCCTGTACCCCGATCAATATTCCAGCGCTGAACCGCTGCAGATGGTGATCGACCGTACACGTCAGGCACTGATTGCCTGAAGGTGTTAATGCCCTTCACTCGCTGAAGCGCTCATGTAGGAAGCCTCGCCCTGAAGCGGGGCTTTTTATTACCCAAAATTTGGCCCAACCCACCGCACACGTCGACATAAGCTAAGCGCAAAGGGATATATCAGGACAACTGAGCCGGCACAAATATTTTAAAAACAGCCCGTTACGCTCGGAATATGACACTACACTTCAACTCAAGCGGCCTTGGTCGCTTCCGGCGGGCTCTATTCGATTCACCGCTGCCAAGCGTCAGGGCCGCGCCGGCCAAGTACATTATTACGGGGATGCCAGAGGCTTTATGGGAATCGCAGCCAGTGAGTTAAGCCGCTATGTGATACGCCCCACATTGATGTATCTCGGCTGCCATTGCCCCACTGCCGAAGCATTGCTACTCGGCGTCGCTGCCAGCCAATCAGCACTGGGCGATGCACTGGACAGTCGCCGAGGCCACGGCCTCTATCGCATAACCGAATCTCGCCATCAACACCTTTGGGATAACTACCTGGCACTAGACCCGGACCGCGCCAGCCTGGTTCGCGGCCTTGCCAGCCAGCACGCTTTTCTCAAAGGGCCCCATCTCGAACTGACCGTCAATCTGCGTTATGCCACTGCAATCGCCTGGTTATTGATCGAGGCGCAAGGGTCACCTTTGCCTCTCGCCAACGATGTACTAGGCATGGCCAGAATCTGGCGTCAGACCTTCCAGCCCCAAGGTCGCCTGCGCGACTTTGCGACGGCTTGGCAAAATTGTGTAACTGCACGTCAGCAACTTGCTTGAGTTTTTTTGTGACCGTGCGGTCTCACTGCAGATCGATGCAGTTTGGACAAATTGTCCTACAAAAAGGCTCTATCTCGCGTAATTCAGGCTATAGCGCAACGGCGAAAATGTTGGTAATTTCCGCCCGGTGATCAACAAGGAGTTCTAATAATGAAAAAAGTAATACTCAAGACCACACTTAGCCTCGCTGTAGGCCTTATCTCTACCCAGCTCTTCGCAAGCGGATTCGCACTTAACGAACAAAGCGTTAGTGGGATGGGCACCGGTTACGCAGGACGCTCCTCATCTGCGGATGATGCAAGTACCGTTGTCGGTAACCCGGCTGGCATGTCGAGACTCAAGAGCGAGCAAATCAGCTTGGGAGCGGTTGCTATTGATGCAAGCACCGACATCAAACACGCCAGCGGCCAACCCGGCAGCACTAACAACGGCGACATGGTTCCAGTCACCATCGTGCCTTTTGGTTACTACGTTAAACCGATCGATGAGCACTGGGCCGTTGGTCTGGGTGTCTATGCGCCGTTCGGCCTGGTCACCGACTATGAAAAAAGCTTCCAGGGTCGCTACTACGGTGACAAGAGCAAGGTCTCGGTCATCACGGTTCAACCCACCGTCAGCTATGCATTCAACGACTACGTGTCGATCGGTATAGGTCCAACCTTCAACCACATCAAAGGTGAGTTGACCTCGGCCATACAATTGAATCCTGCCGGCACCAACGATGGCAAAGCGCGCATCAATGGTGAAGACAACGCCTGGGGTTACAACGTCGGTATCCTCGTCACGCCGACTGCGACCACCAACCTGGGCTTGACCTACCACTCCAAGGTTAGCTACGGCCTGGAAGGTAACACCAAGTACGCTGGCTCTAGCTTCGGCCCTAACGGCCTTAAGTTCGACGGTGGCCTGGACCTGACCACTCCAGAATCGGTTGACTTCTCGATCACCCAGAAGCTCAACCAGGACTGGACTGTTTACGCTGGTAGCACCTGGACACGTTGGAGCCGCTTCAAAGACATCACCGTCAACAACGAAGGTGTTCCAGCACAGCTTGGCGGTAATGCCGGCCCTCTGGGAACGATTAGCGAGCCAGAAAACTGGCATGACACTTGGGCTCACGCCATCGGTGCGTCTTACCAGTTGAACAAAGAGATCGTGCTGCGTGCCGGTTTCTCGGTTGACCAATCGCCTACCAACAACGTTGATCGTTCGGTGCGGATTCCAACAGGCGACCGCCGCATATTCAGCTTGGGCGCTGGCTGGAGCCCAACCGATCACGTCACCATCGACGTTGCTTATTCGTACTTGAAAGAAGAAAGCGTGTCGGTCAACGACACGGGTAAGGGGGCGCCATACAGCGCTACTTACCACAACAGCGCCAACGGATTCGGTTCGTCTGTGACCTACCGCTTCTGATGCGCCCATTCGCGGCAGGCTGAGAGGTCTGCCAGGCGAATACTAAAAAGCCCGACCGCCAGTTCATGGCGGTCGGGCTTTTTCATGGCCTGGATTTAGCGTCGATCAGGGTTTGGACGCGATAGCCTTCTCGACGGCGGCGATCATCGCCGGGTCATCCGGTTTGGTCAGACTGGAAAAGTTCGCGATCACATTGCCTTGGCGGTCGATCACGTATTTATAAAAATTCCAGCGCGGTGCACTGCTCTGTTCGGCCAGTATTTTGAACAAATGGGTTGCATCAGGGCCTTTGACCGTTTGCGGATCGGTCATGGTGAAGGTCACGCCGTAATTGACGTAGCAGACCTTGGCCGTTTCGGCGCCGTCTTTGGACTCCTGTTTAAAGTCGTTGGACGGCACACCAATCACTTCGAGCCCTTGGGACTTGTAGCGCTGATTCAACGCTTCGAGGCTTTTGAACTGCGGCGCGAAACCACAGAAACTGGCGGTATTAACCACTACCAGCGGCTTGCCCTCGAAGCGCTTGCACAGGTCAATGTTTTCTTTGGCGCGCAGTTTGGGCAACTCGCCCTGCAACAAAGGTGGGCATTCGGCAGCCAGTGCCGTGCCTCCAATGGCGAGCAACACAATAGGAATTGAAAACCAGCGAATCGTCATGACGAAGTCCCGCGCATCGTAGAGGTCAATGTGTCCAAAAACCAAAATACTCCACGTCACCTGTACTGCCTAGCAAACGCTCATCCCCAGTTGCAGCGCACCGAGGCCGACGCGTTGCCAGCCCCACCACACTAAGGCCAGCAGCAGCGCCAGGCCCACGCCGCCAAGCCACGGCCAGAGCCTGCTCACGCGGCGCTACCGAGGGTTTGCAGGCGTGCAACGGGGCGTTCACGCACCGGCCAATTCAATGCGGCCGCCAGCAGGCTGAGGAGGATAGACACTTGCCAAATCAAATCGTAACTCCCGGTGCGGTCGTAGACGACGCCACCTAGCCAGCCGCCGAGGAATGCGCCCAATTGGTGGAATAAAAATACGATGCCGCCGAGCATCGACAAATTACGCACCCCAAACAAGGTCGCGACGGTACCGTTGGTCAGAGGAACGGTGGACAACCACAGCAAGCCCATGGCGACTCCAAACAGGTAGGCGGTGGTTTCAGTCACCGGCACCCAAAGGAAAACGCTGATCACGACGGCACGCATCAGGTACAAGACGGTGAGTAACCTGGGCTTGGAAATACGCCCACCCAACCAACCGGCAATGTAGGTGCCGAACACGTTGAACAAGCCGATAAGCGCCAGCACCGTGGTCCCAACCTTTGCAGGCAGGTGTTGGTCCACCAAGTAGGACGGCAGGTGCACGCCGATGAATACCACTTGGAAGCCGCAGACGAAAAAACCCAGCGCCAATAACCAAAAGCCGGAATGGGTGCAGGCTTCGTGCAAGGCCTCGCGCAGGGTCTGCTCGCCGCCTTTCATTGGCGTTGGGACGTCCTTGAGCATTGCGACCAGTGGCAAAATCAGCGCGACCAGCAAGCCCAGTGCTAGCAATGCCGCTGACCAACCGAGCCAACCGATCAAGCCGAGGGTGCCAGGCAACATGGCGAACTGACCGAACGAACCCGCCGCACTGGCGACGCCCATGCCCATGCTGCGTTTTTCGGCTGGGAGTGCTCGACCAACAACGCCGAGAATGACCGAAAACGAGGTGCCAGACAGGCCGATACCAATCAACAAGCCGGCGCTTAGGGACAACGACAGCGGCGAATCGGCCATCCCCATGCAGGCCAGGCCCAGCGCGTACAGTACGCCGCCCACGAAAACGACCTTCGCCGCGCCAAAACGGTCCGCGAGGGCGCCAGCAAAGGGTTGAGCCAGGCCCCAAATCAAGTTTTGAAAGGCGATGGCAAAGGCAAAGACCTCACGTCCCCAGCCGAACTGCGCACTCATGGGCGCCAGAAACAACCCGAATCCGTGGCACACGCCCAAAGACAATGCAAGAATCAGAGCGCTTCCCAGCAAAACCCAACCACTGGTACGCCAGACCGATGTCATATTTTTATTCTCCGCAGCCAGAAAGGCTTATATGCCTGTAACTGTAAGCGCGGGAAATTACGCTGGTGGTGAGGGGGGTGTCAACGTCAACAGCGTGTCTTGTGTTGGCGTTGGGTTAGGGGTGTATATCCGGCATGTGTGGTTGCTGGGCTTTAAGCAAACTCAACGGCGTGTTTTGTGTTGGCGTTGGGCTTGGGGTGTATATCCGGCCGTTGTGGTTGCTGGCCTTATGGTTCCTCGCTGTAAAAGCGAAACCATAAGCCCAGCAACCAAAAACAATGAATACACAGCCCAAAAACCAACGCCAACACATGACTGGCCTTTGATCTTGGCTTGTAAAACAGCAGGACTTCATCAATAGGTTGCCACAAAATCCGAATCAAACCAGAACCAACACCACCAACACCGCCATTTCCAGCAACTCCACCATCGCCCCAGCCGTATCCCCAGTGCTGCCCCCCAGCCGACGAATCATCAACTGCCGCAACCAAAAGAAACACACCACAGACGCAAGCAAAGCAACAACGCCGCTAACCCCCGCCACCAACACGCAACCCACCGCGCTAATCAGCAAGACCTGCTTACCCAACGTACGAGGAAGATGATCCGCCAATGCCTGACCCAACCCGCCAGCCCGCACGTACGGCGTACCCAGAAACAAACCAAGCATCGCGCCGCGACCAATCACCGGGGCCAGCAACCAAAAGAAACACACCACAGACGCAAGCAAAGCAACAACGCCGCTAACCCCCGCCACCAACACGCAACCCACCGCGCTAATCAGCAAGACCTGCTTACCCAACGTACGAGGA
>NZ_JAMFRV010000721.1 GCF_026224925.1 Pseudomonas sp.
CTCAACGCGGCGATCGAGGCAGCACGAGCTGGCGAGGCCGGGCGCGGGTTTGCGGTGGTTGCGGACGAGGTTCGAGCGCTGGCCAGTCGTACCCAGCAAAGCACCCAAGAAATTCAAACGATGATTGACCGCCTGCAAACTGGTACAAAAGGTGCGGTGGAAGCCATGCGTCGTTCTAGCGAAGCGGGCGAGGGCACTTCGGTGCGGGCCAACGACGCAGGTACATCGCTGGACACCATTGCCGGGCTGATTGGCACGATCAATACAATGAACGCACAGATCGCCAGCGCCGCCGAAGAGCAGACAGCGGTGGCCGAAGAAATAAACCGCAGCGTTCACCAGATCGCCGAAGCAGTGGACAGCGTGGCTGATCAAACCCAGAAAAGTGCACAAACCTCCCGTAGCCTCGCAGACCTTGGGCAACGCTTGGGTAAATTGGTCGGACAATTCCGTATCTGATGTCCTCGGGGCAGGGCTGCAATGGCCTTGCCCCGTTTCTTCTTTCCTCGCTAAAAAACCTACCCATCCAGAACCGCGTAAAACAACGGCACTCGTCCGAAGATTGGCTGACTAAACAGTAAGTCGCGTTAACGCGGAGCCTTACTGACATGGATCGGACATGAACGAAACCACGCTGCAGTACAAAACCTTTCTGGCGTTGATGGTGTTGGTCACCATTGCGTTCATCTGGATTCTGCTGCCGTTTTACGGCGCAGTGTTCTGGGCGGTGATCCTCGGGATTATCTTCGCGCCACTCCAACGACGCCTGCTGATGAAGTTTGGCTGGCAGCGCAACCTGACTTCGCTGTGTACCTTGACCGTATGCCTGCTGATCGCGATTTTGCCGGTGATCATTATCAGCCTGTTGTTAGTCCAGGAAGGCGCCATGGTCTACAACAACATAGAAAGCGGGAAGCTGGACATTGCTAAGTACCTGGCCCAATTCAAGGACTCATTACCGCCTTACTTCAAACACTTACTCGATCGCCTCGGAATGGGTGATCTTAATGGTCTGCGGGACAAAATCCTCAAGGCGTCCATGGAAGGTAGCCAGTATTTAGCGACTCAGGCCTTCAGCTTTGGCCAGGGTACATTCGATTTCGTCATCAGCTTTTTCATCATGCTGTACTTGTTGTTCTTCTTCCTGCGCGATGGTCATGATTTGGTGCGCAGAATCCGCCTGGCAGTGCCGCTAGCCGAGCCACAAAAGCGCCGATTGCAATTGAAGTTCAATCGGGTTGTGCGGGCGACGGTAAAAGGCAACGTCTTAATGGCAGTGGTTCAGGGCGCGCTTGGCGGTTTGATCTTCTGGGCGCTAAGTATTCCAAGTGCACTGCTGTGGGCCGTGCTGATGGCGTTTCTTTCCTTGCTGCCGGCAGTTGGCGCAGGCATCGTTTGGGCTCCTGTGGCGGCTTACTTCCTGCTCAGCGGAATGATCTGGCAGGGTGTTGTTCTCACGCTATTCGGGGTTTTCGTCATCGGCTTGGTCGACACCGTGTTACGCCCGATTC
>NZ_JAMFRV010000722.1 GCF_026224925.1 Pseudomonas sp.
CAGTTCTCGCTCGGCCACGCGGGATTCATGTCCGTCGGCGCCTATTTCTCCGCGGCCGTCAGCCTGTTCGTTATCCCGCAATTTCTCGGCGCCAAGGAGCCCACGAGCCTGCAACAAGGCGAGCTGTTCGTCGCGGCGCTGCTGGCGGGCGGCCTCTGCGCGGCATTCGCCGGCCTGCTCGTCGGCGTGCCATCGCTGCGCCTCAAAGGCGACTACCTCGCGCTGGTCACTCTGGGTTTCGGCGAGATCATCCGAATCTTCATGCGCAATCTGGATCGGCCAATCAACCTCACTAATGGCCCCAAAGGCATCTCATCGGTGGACCCGGTGCAGCTGTTCGGTTTCAGCCTGGCCCGCACCCATGAGATTTTTGGTCTGCGCGTCACCTCGGTGTACTTCTATTACTACCTATTTGCGCTGCTGGTGGTGCTGATTATGTTCGCCTGTATTCGCCTTGAGCATTCTCGCATCGGTCGAGCGTGGGTGGCGATTCGCGAAGACGAAGACGCCGCGCAAGCGATGGGACTCGACACCCGTCGCCTGAAGCTGCTGGCCTTCGCAATTGGCGCAGCCTTTGGCGGAATGAGTGGTGCATTGTTCGCCTCGTTTCAAGGCTTTGTCTCACCGGAGTCGTTCAGCCTCAACGAGTCCATCGCAGTGCTGGCGATGGTTGTGTTGGGCGGCATGGGCCACATTCCCGGCGTGATACTCGGCTGCGTGCTGTTGGCTGCCCTGCCCGAAGTGCTACGCGCCAGTACCAGTGCGTTGCAACAGACACTGTTCGGGCAGGTACTGGTTGATCCAGAAATCATCCGACAGTTGTTTTATGGCCTGGCGCTGATCCTCGCGATGCTCTATCGCCCTGCTGGTCTGTGGCCGGCTCAGCGTGGAGGTGCTCAATGACGGTTCCGTTGCTGCACATTGAACACGTCAATAAACACTTCGGCGGCGTCATCGCGCTGAACAATGTCAGCCTGCGTATTGACCCCGGCCAGATCTACGGTCTGATCGGCCCCAACGGTGCAGGCAAAACCACCTTCTTCAACGTCATGACCGGTCTGTACACCGCGGACTCCGGAACGTTTGTCCTCGACGGTCAAGCCTACACGCCGACTTCGGTGCACAAGGTAGCCCGGGCTGGCATTGCTCGCACCTTCCAGAATATCCGGCTATTCAATGCGATGAGCGTGTTGGAAAACGTCATGGTGGGTCGCCATATCCGCACCCAAAATGGTGTGTGGGCGGCATTGAGCCGTCATCGGCGCGCACGTGAAGAAGAGGCAAACACTCGGCAGATCGCCCTTGAGTTGCTGGAATATGTGGGCATTGCCGAGTTTGCCAATTACCGCGCCGACAGCCTCGCGTACGGTTATCAACGACGTCTGGAAATCGCCCGCGCCTTGGCCACTGAGCCACGACTGCTGGCCCTTGATGAGCCCGCCGCCGGAATGAACTCAACCGAAAAAATACAATTGCGCGGACTTCTGGAAAAGATCCGCAACGACGGCCGCACACTGCTACTGATCGAGCACGACGTGAAGCTGGTGATGGGCGTTTGCGACCGCATTAGCGTTCTGGATTACGGCCAGGTTATCGCTGAGGGCATTCCCGAAGAAGTGCGTCGCCATCCCGCCGTGATCAAGGCTTATCTGGGAGCCGGCGCACATGTCTGAGCCTCTGCTGAGCATCCACGGTCTGCAGGTGTGCTACGGCGCCATCCAGGCGGTGAAGTCGCTGGATTTGCAGATCAGTGAAGGCGAGCGCGTGAGTTTGATCGGTGCCAATGGTGCAGGCAAGACGTCCAGCCTCAAAGCCCTGACCGGTTTGATTGCCTCCAGCGCGGGTGATATCCGCTTTGCCGGACGTTCGATTCGTGGCGTTCCAGCCCACGAACTGTTGCGCCGAGGCATTGCCATGGTGCCGGAAGGCCGCGGCATATTTGCTCGCATGAGCGTTCTGGAGAACCTGCAAGCCGGCGCTTACCTGCGGCGCGACAAGCAACAGGTCAACAGCGAGATCGCACAGTTACTGGATAACTTTCCCAATTTACGAATACGTCTGCAACAAGCGGCGGGCCTGTTGTCCGGCGGCGAGCAGCAAATGCTTGCCTTGGGTCGCGCATTGCTATCGCGACCACGGCTGCTGGTGCTCGACGAGCCGTCCATGGGCCTGGCACCGATCATGGTGGAAAAGGTTTTTGAATTGATTCAGAGCGTCTGCGCTTCTGGCATGACGTTGCTGCTGGTGGAACAAAACGCACGCCTGGCACTGCAAGTCACCGACCATGCCTACGTTATGGACAGCGGCAGTATCAGCCTCAGCGGCGCTTCATCGGCACTGCTGGACAACGAACAAGTACGCGCCGCTTATCTCGGCGAATAACCCATGACGCCACCGGGCCACCGGCGTGTACCCCTATGAAGAAAAACAGGAAGTACAGCATGCACATCACTGCCCTTATAAAACGCGCCAGCTTGATCGGTGTCGCCGTCAGCAGCCTGGCCGCAGCCGTCGCCCAAGCCGATCAAACCGTCTTGATCGGCCTCGCTGGCCCATTAACCGGCCCGTCGGCACGAATCGGCAAAGATCTGGAAAACGGCGCCCAGTTGGCCATCGCCGATGCCAACGCCAAACACCCGAAAATTCATGGCGAAGCGGTCACCTTCAAACTGATCTCCGAAGACGATCAGTCCGATCCGCGGACTGCGGTCACCGTGGCGCAACGCTTGGTGGACGCCGGCGTGGCCGGGGTTGTCGGTCACTGGAACACCGGCACCAGCATTCCGGCGGCACGTATTTATCACGATGCAGGCATTGCTCAAGTTGCGCCAGTGGCCACCGGTCACGCTTACACCCAGCAAGGTTTCGATACCAGCTTTCGAATCATGGGCCATGATGACGATGGCGGTCAGGTTGCCGGCAAGTACGCATTGGAAACCCTCAAAGCCAAGCGTATTGCCGTGCTCGACGACCGCACGGCCTTCGGCCAAGGCCTCGCAGATCAGTTCGTCAAGTCAGTCCAAGCCAACGGCGGCACAGTCGTCTCGCGAGAGTTCGTTGACGACAAGACCATCGACTTCAGTGCCGTATTGACCACGATACGGAGCAAGAACCCCGACCTTATTTTCTTTGGCGGCGTAGATTCCCAAGCGGCGCCGCTGGCTCGTCGGATCAAGCAACTGGGCATAAAGGCCACCTTGATGGGCGCCGGCGGCTTCGTCAGCCAGACCTTCCTGGAGCTGGCACAAAAAGACGGCGACGGCGTTACCGCTTTGGAGCCAGGCCTGGCGATCGAAAAAATGCCAGGGGGCAAAGCGTTCGAGCAAGCCTATCAAGCACGCTACAAAACCCATATTGAACTGCACGCGCCTTTCGCTTACGACGGGGTCGGCGTGCTGATCGCCGCTATTGAGAAAGCCGACTCCATTGATCCGCAGAAGTATCTGCCAGTGCTGCGCGCCAGCCAGTACCAAGGCGTCACGGGCCTGATTGCGTTCGATGCCGAAGGTAACCTGAAGGATCCGACCTTCACCGTTTACCAAGTCAAGGCGAATAAATGGCAACCGGTCAGCGTGGCGGGCGGCAAAAAATAACCCGTCTTGGCCCAACTGAGGTTATCGCCTCAGTTGGCGTCACACGCGTATTCATACATGACGCGTCTCGGAGGTAGCGGTTAAAAGCAACTCGCGCAACGACTGAAGCACTTCATCGGGCTTTTCCAGCATCAATTGATGACCGCAATTGGCTAGCACTTTAAACCGGGAATTCTTCAGGCATTTGTGCAACGCCTCTCCGGCATTGGCGGGTGTCAGTCCATCACTATCACCGGCCAGGATATTTACCGGCAGCGCCAGCTCGTCCAGTTGCGCAAGGGTTGGCCATTGCGCCTGACTCATCAACGGCTTGAACACATACAGCGGATTACTTTTTGTGAGGCCTTCTTCATAGGCGACCAACTGTGGATCTGCCGTCGCGTGCCAGGCCAGCTCGCGAAAGCCTTTCATCAGCCATGGCCGAAGCAATTCCAGCACCCAGACTGGCAGTGACATGATCCCGCCGCTGCGTTGCGGACGCTCAAGGAAGGTACCGAGCAGCAAGGCGCCCTGCACTTCGCCAATCCTCCCTGCCTGATTCAGGCTTGCCAGAGCGCTAAGCGTCAGACCAGTACCGAAGGAATGAGCCACCAACACGTTACGTTTGCCGCGATAGCGCTGGAACACTTCCAGGTAATCCGCCACCAGTTCATCCCAGGCATAGGCTTGCGGGTGGTCGGGTTTGTCGCTAGCACCGTGACCGAGCAAATCCCAGGCCACCAGATGGAAACCTTCGGCCGCCAGACTAAGCCACTGCTTACGCCACTGGTCCTGATTACCGCCACTGCCGTGGCTGAAAAACAGCACTCGGTCCTCATCCACATGGCCTATATGTCGGGTGACATTGATGTAACGACCCGGACGGATTTCCAATCGTTCCCCAAGGATCAGCGGGCGTTTCAGCTCAGACGATACATCAGGCATACGCAGATTTGTCCTGTAATTGACGGGTAATTTTGAGGCCAAGATGATCGCGTAAGGTATGGCCTGTGTAGTGACGACGGAACAGCCCCCGGCGCTGTAACTCGGGGATCACCCCGTTAACGAAAGTGTCCAGCCCGCCCGATAGATAAGGCGGCATTACGTTAAAACCATCGGCAGCGTCAGTTGTAAACCAATCCTCCAGTTCATCGGCAACGTCGGCAGCGGTGCCGATAATCACCCGATGCCCGCGCGCAGGCGCCATGCGCAGATACAGCTGACGAATGCTTAGCCCTTCACGCCGCGCTACCTCAATCAACAGGTGCTGACGACTGACGCCAGACTGGGTGTCATGCAATTCCGGTAGCGGACCATCCAGCGCAAAGGTCGACAGGTCCGTGCCACCTGCGATGTCCGAGAGCAACGACAAACCGACTTCTGGTTGCACTAATGCCTGCAACCGCTGGTAGTTATCCTCGGCTTCGGATCGGCTACTTCCAATAATGGGCATGATACCCGGCATGATTTTCAAGCTGTGGACATCCCTGTCGTACCGGCCCATCCGATCTTTCAGGTCGCGGTAAAAGACTCGAGCAGACTCGGCCGTTGGCTGGGCAGTAAACACCATTTCTGCATGGGCAGCGGCAAGCTCGCGCCCTGTTTCCGATGCCCCGGCCAGCACCTGCACCGGCGATAGACCCCACTCTCGCCAATACTCGCGCACCTGTTGGATAAACGTTTCGGCGAGCTGGTACCGGTGCGCATGATCAAAATGCCGTTCGCGGCCGAAATTAAAGGCCTCCCCGGCATTACTTGAGGTCACCAGATTCCAGCCGCTACGCCCGCCACTCAGGCGCTCCAGCGAGGCGAAACTGCGGGCCACGCTGTGAGCATCGTTATACGAGGTAGTGACGGTCGCCACCAGTCCGATGTGCCGGGTCACGGCCGACAGCGCGCTAAGCAGCGTGAGCGGTTCGAAATGCTCGGTACGTGCCATGCGGCTCAAGGCATCAAGCCGCCCCGGCAGCATCGCGAGGGTATCGGAAAGAAAAATTGCATCGAAACAACCGCGCTCGGCGGTCTGCGCTAAACGCTGGTAATGGGCCAGATCCAGGCCACCGTTGGCCTGCGCTTCGGGATGTCGCCAACCCGCAATGTGATGCCCGGTAGCCATTAAAAATGCATTCAGGCTCATTTGCCTTGGAGGGTTCTTCATGAGATGTCTCGTAAAAGATCAGCCTCGCTGGCACCGTCGAGGTCAATGACCGAACCCGGCAGGGCACGCAGCAAAGCTTGGGTATAGGGGTGAGTGGGTGCAGTGAACAGCGTCGCCGCCGGACCGGTTTCGACAACGCGTCCTTGGTGCATGACCGCAACCCGATCGCAGATCCGCGCCGCAACCCGCAGGTCATGGGTGATGAAAATCATGCTCAGTTTCAGACGGCATTGCAGGTCTTCCAGCAGCTCAAGAATCTGCACTTGGATCAATGCGTCCAACGCCGACACACATTCATCGGCAATCAGGATTTTCGGCTTTACTGCCAGCGCTCTGGCAATACCAATACGCTGCCGTTGTCCGCCGGAAAATTCTTGCGGGTAACGCTCGAAGGCAGTCACCGGCAGCCCTACCAACTTGAGCATTTCCAATGCCGTGCGATGAGCGTCTTGGGTTGACGCACCATGGGCCAACGGGCCGGTCATGATGATCTGGCCAATACGCTGGCGCGGATTAAGCGATGCGAACGGGTCCTGAAAAATCATCTGGATATCGCTGCGCAGTGGTCGCAGCTGCGCTTGGGAATGGCGGGTAATATCAGCACCATTCCAAAGAATCTGGCCTGAATCGGGACGGATTAGACGCACAAGATTTCGCCCCAGTGTTGACTTGCCAGAGCCAGATTCGCCGACGATACCCAAGGTTTCCCCTGTGCGCAGTTGCAGCGTGACATCCGCCAATGCCTGGGTATTGCTACGTCGCCACCAGCCTTGCGAGCGACTAAATGTCTTGTTCAGGGCGTTGGCCTGCAGCACTACACCAGCGTGCAGATCGGGTCGGCGTGAGTGTGCCGGAACGGCCGAAACGGCCGCCAGCAAACGCTTGGTGTAATCCTCTGTTGGTGCTTGCAGAATGTCTTGCACCGTTCCCTGCTCTACCAAGTGCCCACGCTGTAACACCAACACCCGATCGGCAATTGTCTCGACCACGGCAAAGTCGTGGGTGATAAACAACAGTGCCATGCCCTTCTCCCGCTGAATGCGCCGCAGCAGTTCTAGCACCTGCGCTTGAGTCGTGACGTCAAGCGCCGACGTCGGCTCATCGGCGATCAATAGCAGCGGATCGAAAGCCAGCGCCATGGCAATCACTACCCGCTGACGCTGGCCGCCGGACAACTGATAGGGATACGAATGCTGCAAACGCTCTGGGTCCGGCAAGCCAACATAACCCAGCAGCTCCAACGCTCGCGCACGCCGGATCTTGCGCGACGTAACGCCATGGGCACTCAGCGTTTCATCAATCTGCCGACCAATACTCAGCAACGGATTCAGCGCGCTCATGGGTTCTTGAAAGACCATGCTGATGCTACGTCCGCGCAGTTGCCGCATGCCCTCTTCGCTTAGTTGGGCCAGGTCTTGGCCTTGCAGGCGCAAGGTGCCAGCCTCGGGTCGTAACTGCTCGGGCAGCAAACGCAGTATGGCGTTAGCTAACATCGATTTGCCGGAACCGGATTCACCGACCACGCACAGGCATTCACCCCGATTCAGCGTCAGCGACAGTCCATTCAGCGCATGGCTGCGGTCGGCCCCTTCGGGTAAAGGAATACGTAGCCCGGACACTTCCAGCAGTGGCGGTTGCTCCTGGCTCATGACGAAGCCCCCGAGCGACGCGGCGGATCGAAGGCTACACGTAACCCTTCGCCGATGCGGTTCACCGACAGCACGCAGAGCATAATCGCCAGGCCAGGCAATAGGCTCATCCACCAGGCTTGACGCAGCATGTTGCGCGACGCGTTGATCATGTAGCCCCAACTCATGGCGTCCGGATCACCCAGGCCGAGAAAGGCCAGCGCCGCCTCGGTGAGAATCGCCGTGGCCATGACGAAGGTCATGGTCACCAGCAACGGCGATAAGGCGTTAGGCAGTATCTGGGTGAAGATAATCGCCAACGGACGCTGGCCCAGTACCTGCGCAGCCTGGACAAACTCACGTTGACGCAGCGTGAGAAACTCACTGCGCACCAAGCGCGCCACAGGCGGCCAGGCGACCAACGAAATCGCCAGAATCACCGAACTCAATGACGGCTCCAGCACCGAAACCAAAATCACGGCCAACACCAGTTGCGGGATGATCTGGAAAAACTCGCCAATACGCATCAGTACTTCATCCAGCCACCCACCGACATAACCTGCCACGCCGCCGACGCCGAGGCCGACAATCAGCGTTGCCAGGCTGGCTAGCGCGGCGACTGACAATGACACCCTTGCGCCATACAGCAGCCCACTGCCGATATCCCGACCGAGCATGTCGCTGCCCAACCAATGGCCCGGCACCGCGAACGGTGGTAACAACGGCTTGGCGGTCATCGCCCAAGGTGAATCAAAACCCAGCCACGGCGCAGCACACGCCAGCAGGGTCAGGATCAGTAAAAAAAAAACGCCTGCCACGGCGCTGGGTTGGGCGAGAAAGCGGCGCACGACCGGGAAGCGCGACATCAACGTTGCCCTCCACTGCCAATGCGCGGGTCAAGCCAGCGACAAATCAGATCAGTCAGCAAATTGAAGCCCACTACTAGCAGCGAAATCACCAGAAACACGCCCAGCAGCAGCGCGTAATCGCGCTCGCTCAGGGCGTCGTATAACAGCCTGCCGATGCCAGGCCACGCGTAAACCACTTCAATCAGCAACGCGCCGCTGGCCAACTGTCCTAGTTGCAGCCCGGCAAAAGTCACCACTGGCAACAACGCATTGCGCAGCACATGACCGTACAGAATGCGTCGTGGCTTGAGACCTTTGGCGTGTGCCGTTTTCACATACTCCTGGCCCAAGGCTTCGAGCATGGCTGCGCGGGTCAGGTGGATGTAGAGCGAAAGGAACAGAAAGCTCAGGGACAGGCACGGCAACACCAAGTGCTCGGCGTAGTCCTTGAACCGCGCCCAACCGTGCAGCTCTTGCCCGACGGTTTCCATACCAAACGCTGGCAACCAGTCCAACACCACGGAAAACACTAGGATCAATAACAACGCCAGCCAAAATGAAGGCATGGCATACAGCAGCAACGTGCCCTGGGAGATCAGCTTATCGAGCCAGCCATGACGTCGCTGGCTACGCGCTGCAATCACCCCCAGCGCAACACCCAGTGCCGACGACAACACAAAGGCGGAGCCCATCAGCAACAACGTGGCCGGCAAGCGTTCGGCAATCAATGACCAGACGCTGGCCTGATTGCGGTACGAGTAACCCAGATCGAAATGCGCTACCTGGTTCAGATACGTGAGTAATTGTTGAGGTAACGGACGGTCGAGGCCCATGTCATGGTGCAGACGCTGGATGTACTGCGCATCATCAACCCCGGCCTCGCCCGCCATCAACAATGCCGGATCACCCGGCGCCAGTCGCACCAACAGAAAGCTCAACACCAGGACGCCGACGATGACTGTTAGCGCCCGGCCTAATCGCACACAGAGATAAACCAAAGCATTCATGGCGCCGGTTTTTCCAGATAAACGCTGTCATAACTTTCGTTGAGACTGGTCGCGGTCTGGATCAAGTTCTTGACCTGCTTGTGGTACAGCGTCGGAAAATGCATCTCGAAGATCGGTGCCAGCGGCAGATCGGTATTGAGCACATTTTCCAGTTCGCTGTACGCTTGGGTCCGCGCCGGACCTTCGGGGGTGTTGGCGACCTTGACCCACAGCGCGTCAGCCACCGGGTTGTTGTAGCCGCTGACATTGACAAACGGCGATGTCTTGAGGATGTAGTCGGAGCGGTACAGGTACGAATTACTCAGGTACGGATCGCCGATCTGGAAGATGAAGTTGTAGGTCAAGTCGAAGTCCCAGTTGCTCACGCGCTGCACCCACGTTGCGGCATCTGAGGTCACCACGTCGACTTTGAAACCCAGTCCTTGAAGTGATTGCTTGGTGTACTCGGCCAGACGCTCCCACGCGCCACCTTTTTCACCGTTGAGCAAACGAATGTGGGTTTTGCTGACATCCACGCCCGATTCAGCGATCAGCGCCTTGGCTTTGGCCAGATCGAAAGTGTATTGCGGCAGTTTTGGGTCATGGAATGGCGTACTAGAAGAAAATGGACCCTGCCCTACTTTGCCCGCGCCAAAGAAAATGTTGTCGACGATGAACTGACGATTCAACGCATAAAGGATCGCCTGACGAACCTTGACGTTGTCCAGCGGCGGCTTGCGCACGTTGATTTGCAGGAAGGCCAGGCCCGCGTACAGTTCATACCCCTTATCGGTGGCGACCACATCCGGTAGCGCGCTCAGGCGTTGCAGGTCCGCGTAATCGGCGTCGCCGCTGCGCAGCACTTGCACGTCATTGCGCTCGAAGCCTGCGGCCCGGGAAGATGCATCGGGGATGATGTGAAAGACGATTTCATCCAGATACGGCAGCCCTTTTTTCCAATAATCGGGGTTTTTCACCAGCTTGATGTAGGCACCACGTTTCCACTCCTTGAACACAAACGGCCCGGTACCGATAGGCGTGAGGTGAGAAGGGTTGGTACGGAAATCGGTGCCGGCGTACAGGTGCTTCGGCGCAATAGGCCGCAAGCCGTTGCCC
>NZ_JAMFRV010000070.1 GCF_026224925.1 Pseudomonas sp.
CCTCCGCATCGACGAAGTCGAGCGCATGGGCACACCGAAGATCAGTGAAGCGCGGGGCACGAGCAACGTTATGCCGTTCCCGATGCCAATGCCGGACAAGTAAGGCTTTTCAGAGCTGTAGATTCAGGAGTCGTAGAGTCGATCTGCGACTCAAGGCAGTGGAGCGAACGGTGTGCGACCTTCAGCCGTTTGCAGCTCTTGCAGGTAATTGCGGAAAATTTGCCCCAGTACCTGGGTAGCGACTTCCAGTTCATCGCGCTTCATTTTCGACGACACTTCATCAGCGCTGTCCAGCGCCTCTTCCGAACCGTTGACGGCCGCCATCTTCAGCACGATATACGCCTGAATGTTATTGGCTTGAACGCCTTCGCCGTGGAAAAACATTAAACCGAGCCGATATTGCGCCTGGGCATGGCCTTGCAGCGACGCCTTTTCGAAATAATTCAGTGCTTGAGCAAGGTCACGAGGCGTATTTTTGCCGTCGTAATAAAACTGTCCCAACTCGAATTGTGCTTGTGCATCCCCGGCTTCTGCGGCCTTTTGGCATACCGCCAATGCTTCAGGCAGGTTGTCTGGCTGAGTATTGAGGGTGCAGCGACCCACCGCTGGGATTAACAACGAGTTGCCACCTGCATTCGCCAGCAGGGGATGAAGAAGCAACAGGCAGCCCAAAGCAAGGGCGCGGCCGGTGCGGTTCATGGGAATCGACTTACCTCTAAAAGGTGCGGGCGTACCCGTCCAGCAGAACGCGCTGGCGGCACATTATGAAATAAGCAGGGCCAACCTTACAAAGTCTTTACGGAATTTCTGCTGCACGGGCTTGATGTGCCTGATTTTGCGGGGGAAAACGCTTGCTGAAACTGTCAATAACACCCTGTAGGAGCTGCCGAAGGCTGCGATAAGGTTGGAACAACCTTCAGTGATTTAATTCACAACGACCATTTTATGGTCAATCGCAGCCTTCGGCAGCTCCTACAGGAGATCGGCCGTAGCCTTACTTCAGCGCAGCAAACGCTTTTTCAGCAGCATCCAGTGTCAGTTGCAGTTCGGTTTCACCATGAGCAATTGAGGTGAAGCCGGCTTCGAATGCGCTCGGCGCCAGGTACACGCCGCCATCAAGCATCAGGTGGAAGAAGCGCTTGAAGCGATCCGCGTCGCTGGTCATCACGTCATTGAAGGTCACGATGTTTTTGGCGTCGCTGAAATACAGGCCGAACATGCCACCGGCCTGAGTGGTCACGAACGGAATGCCTGCCGCGTCGGCGCGTTGTTGCAGGCCGGCGAGCAAGCGGGTGGTGAACGCACTCAATTCATCGTGGAAGCCTGGACGGCTGATCAAGCGTAGCGTGGTCAAGCCCGCAGCCATGGCCAGAGGATTGCCCGATAAGGTCCCGGCCTGGTAAACCGGACCCAGTGGTGCGATCTGCGACATGATTTCACGCTTGCCGCCGAAACAGCCAACCGGCATGCCGCCGCCGATGATTTTGCCGAAGGTGCTGAGGTCGGGCGTTACGCCGTAGTGCGCCTGAGCACCGCCCAGTGCAACACGGAAACCGGTCATCACTTCGTCGAAAATCAATACCACGCCGTGTTTGTCGCACAGGGTGCGCAGACCTTCGAGGAAACCGGGGGCAGGTGGTACGCAGTTCATGTTGCCAGCGACGGGCTCGACGATGATGCACGCCACTTCGTCGCCAACTTCATCGAGCATTTTCGCAACTGCATCAATGTCGTTGAACGCGGTGGTCAGCGTGTGCTTGGCGAACGCTGCGGGTACGCCAGCCGAGCTGGGTACGCCTTGGGTCAACGCGCCGGAGCCGGCTTTGACCAACAGGCTGTCGGAATGGCCATGGTAGCAGCCTTCGAACTTGATGATGCTGTCGCGACCGGTGAAACCACGGGCCAGACGAATCGCACTCATGGTCGCTTCGGTGCCGGAGCTGACCATGCGCACCATTTCCATCGACGGCACGATAGCGCACACCAGATCGGCCATTTCAGTTTCCAGCGCAGTGGGCGCGCCGTACGACAGGCCGTGCTCCAATTGCTTACGCACAGCGTCGAGAACTTCCGGATGGCTGTGGCCGAGAATCATCGGTCCCCAGGAGCCGACGTAATCCACATAACGCTTGTCGTCTTCATCGGTGACGTAAGCGCCTGCCGCGTGCTTGAAGAACAGTGGCGTACCGCCCACGCTTTTGAAGGCGCGAACCGGCGAGTTGACGCCGCCAGGGATGTGTTTTTGAGCGTTGGCAAACAGGGTTTCAGAACGGGACATGATGGGGTCTCAGCGTTTAAATCAGGAATTTGTCCTGCGTAGATCACAGCGGCATGCGTTGCTGGTCGACGTAGGCGGTTGTCCAGAATGTGCAGGGGACGGATTATACCTACGTCGTCCAGGGCTATACATGTCCGAATTTGGCCAGACTTTTCCAAGCACCTCTATTACAGTCCGGCACATGAACACTCTCGATCCACTGGTTTGCTACGCCGCCTTTGTCGCTCGTGACCGCCGCTTTGATGGATGGTTTTTCATGGGCGTGTCATCGACGGGTATCTATTGCCGTCCGATTTGCCCGGCGCGCGCGCCACTGGCCAAGAACTGCACCTTCTATTCCAGCGCTGCCGCTGCAGAGCATGCAGGCTTTCGACCCTGCCTGCGCTGCCGTCCAGAACTGGCGCCCGGTCACGGTGTGTTGGACCTGTCCAGTGGGCTGGCACAGGCTGCCGCGCGCTTGATCGAAGAAGGCTTCCTGAACGGCAAAAATCTCTCAGCGCTGGCTGACCGGGTGGGCATCAGCACACGGCACCTGCGGCGGATCTTCGAAGCAGAATTCGGCGTGTCGATGACCGAATACACGCAAACTCAGCGGCTGTTGATCGCCAAGCGATTGCTGACCGACACACAAATGCCGGTTACCGAGGTGGCGCTGGCTGCAGGCTTCGGCAGCGTCAGGCGCTTCAATGGGTTGTTCCAGTCGCAATACGGTTTGAATCCCTTGCGGCTCAGAAAGACCAGTGTTGCGCCGCGTTCAGATACCTTGCGGTTTGAGTTGGCTTATCGGCCGCCGTTTGCCTGGGCCGGCGTATTAGCGTTTCTGGCTCATCGTCAGGTCCGCGGCGTCGAGCACGTGGGTGACGATATTTACGCACGGAGCATCGCTTTTGAACACGCTGGACGTCAGCTGACCGGCTGGATAACGGTCGAGCATGCGCCGTCTCGGCATACCTTGATGGTGACCGTTTCGGTGTCGCTGCAATGTGCGATTGCGCAGCTTCTAGGGCGTGTTCGGCGAATGTTCGATACCCATTGCCGACCTGATCTGGTGGACGCGCACCTCGGTGCGTTGGCTGCTGATTTACCGGGCATGCGCGTTCCCGGGGCCGTTGATGGCTTCGAGGTCGCGGTTCGAGCCATCGTCGGGCAACAAATTTCCGTGGCGAACGCCAGGGTTGTGCTGGGTCGCATTGCCGAGCGGTTCGGAACGTCAGTTGCAGAGGCACCGTTTGGACTGACCCATGCATTTGCGACCGCCGATACGATTGCCCAACTGTTGCCTGAGGACTTGATCGCTACCGGCCTGATTCGTATCCGCGCCGAAGCGATCATCGCGGTGGCGCAAGAAGTTGCGGCCGGTCGAATAGCCTTGGAGCCATTGGTCCCTCTTGAAGGCACGTTAGCAGCGTTGCGACATATCCGCGGAGTCGGCGAGTGGACAGTGCAATACATCGCCATGCGCGCACTGGGTTGGCCAAATGCGTTCCCGGAAGGTGATGCAGTGCTGAAAAAGCATCTCGGCTTTACGGCGGCGGCATTGCTCAACGAACACGCCAACCAGTGGGCGCCATGGCGAGCCTATGCCACTGTGCATCTGTGGCGACAACACGAGGCAGCAAAATCATGATTCAAGGATATTTAGCGTTGAGCCCGCTGGGCGACATCGCCTTGCGCGCCGAAGATGACGCACTGACCGGGGTGTTCTTCGTGGGGCAGAAATATTACCCCGAGTTGGTGTTTGCGGCTGCGCACGAGCGTTCGGTGCCACGCGTGGTCAGCCAAGCGCGGGAACAACTGGCGGAATTTTTCAGCGGCGAACGAAGGGTGTTCGATCTGCCGTTGCGGTTGCGCGGCACCCCGTTTCAGCGCTTGGTCTGGCAGCAATTGCTGTTGATCCCCTACGGCGAAATCGTGTCCTACGGCGCGATGGCAAAAAACATGGGGTTGAGCAGCGGCCATTCCCGAGCAGTGGGTACCGCGAATGGCAGGAATCCTGTGTCGATCATCGTCCCTTGCCACCGGGTGATAGGCAGTAGCGGAGACTTGACCGGGTACGCGGGCGGGGTCGATCGCAAGCAGGCGCTGCTGTCACTGGAAAACATGAACGGCAGGCCCGCCGGGTCCGAGTTCAAACTGATGAGTTCGAACTGATAGCACTGAATCAGCTTGGTTTGAACAGCGCATTAAACGCTTTTGCACGGCGGGTGACTTCCGCAGTGCTATCAGCACCAAACAGGCCGTGAACCACCGCCAGCAAATCGGCGCCGTGCTCCACCAGTGACGCGGCGTTCTCTAGGGTGACGCCGCCGATCACTGCAATCGGCACGGGGAAGCGGGCGCGAGCCTGATCCAACAAATCGAGGTTGCAGCCAGGCGCACCTGGTTTGGTGTTTGAATTGAAAAACCGTCCAAACGCGATATAGCTCGCGCCATCCATCTTGGCCTGGTCGGCCAGTTCCAATTGTCCATGACACGTCGCGCCGATGATCGCCTTGTGTCGTAGCAGTGCACGGGCAGCAGGCAGTGAGCCGTCGGTCTGTCCCAAATGCACGCCAACACCAAGGCGTGCTGCCAGTTCGGCGTCATCGTTAATGATCAGTTGGGTCTTGTAGCGCTCACACAGCCTGAGCAGGGTTTCTGCTTCACGCAGGCGGCGAGCTTCATCGCTGCTTTTGTCTCGGTATTGCAGCAGCGTGACGCCACCCTCTAGGGCAGCTTCGACATAAGACAAGAATTTGCCAGCCAGCAATTGGCTGTCGGTGACGGCGTACAGGCCACGTAATTTCATTGTTGTAGCTTCATCAGTCTGGCCCCAAGGCGTAGCGTTACGAGCAAAAATCCAGTGGCAGGCGGCGTGGTACGAATTGTCCTTTGCCCAACTGTTCCGCGTCGCGTAGCGTACGCCAAGTGTAGTTGAGCGCCGATTGCACCGCGCTGATCAGATTTTCCCCGTGCGCCAAACGGCCTGCCAAGGCACTGGCCAACGTACAGCCTGAACCGTGATAACTGCCGGGCAAACGTTGGCAGGTAAACGTGTGTGTTTCGCCACCGCGGATGTACAAGCGGTTGTGGATAAGTTCTTCGTCGCCGTGGCCACCGGTAATCAGCAGATGTTTGCAAAACGGCAGCAGCTTTTCTGCGCATTCATCCGCAGTACCTTCAGGCAGCTCGGCCAAGATGCGCGCTTCGGGCAGGTTAGGCGTCGCGATCATGGCCAGGGGCAGCAGCCGCTCGCGCATGGCGTAGCCCACCTCGTCTTTGCCCAGCCGGCCGCCGCCGCCAGCGCGTAATACCGGGTCGCACACCAACGGTAAATGCGGATGCTCCAGCAGCAGCTCGACCACGGTGTCGACCATTTCCAGCGAGCCGAGCATGCCCAGCTTGACCGCTGCCACGGTGGAGTCGTTGAGCACCGCATTGGCTTGCGCCAACACCCACTCACGGTCCAGCACCCGGAAATCGGTGACGTTAACGGTGTCTTGCACGGTCAAGGCGGTGATTGCCGGTGCGGCATGGCAGCCTTGAGCGAGAAGGGCTTCAATATCTGCCTGAAGGCCGGCGCCACCACTAGGGTCGTGGCCGGAGAGACAGAGGACAACGGGGCGGGAGCTATAGATAGTCATGGTGCGCGAGCTTACCACCAAACTTTTTGCGGGGCCGCTCGCGAGTACAGGATTTTTTTCATTTGTTTGCGCAAACGTCAATCTAGCGACTATCAGCTTGCCTGCATCATCGGATTAATCAATGTTCGCTGTAATGCCCGGTTTAGAGCCGTTGCACCACCTCTAAAAAAAGTGGTGCGATATAGCCATTCGCCGCTATGCTCCACGGATTCTGACCGACGGTCTGTACAGTGCAGTGCTTTACTTGCAGGAAACCCGGTGCGTTTATAAAAAATAGGCTTATACGATAAAGTCGGTGTTGCACCGTGCTTACTTATTTTTACACCAATTATCGGATCTGCAGGCTGTTGTCGTCTCATAGGGAAGGAGGCTTTTCGACCAGTCAGACGGGCCACGCTGGGGCTGTATGCGCTATTTATTGATTATGTTGGCCGCTTGGCTGCCGCTTATGGCTTTTGCGATCGAGTTTGATGAGACCACCCGAACCTTGCCTTTGGGCCGAGCGGTTCAAGTGTTCGAAGATGTGGCGGGCGACGCGACCATTGAGCAAGTCAGCTCCCCTGAGATGCAGGGGCGTTTTCGCGACCAGAATGCCGACGCACTCAATGCCGGTTATTCGCTGTCGGCTTACTGGTTGAAAGTCGACCTGCAGTTTCGTCCCAAGCAGGCAAATGCGCAGCGCGATTGGTTGCTGGAAATGGGCTATCCGCCCATGGACCACGTCGATCTATACACGGCGAACGAGACGGGACAATTTCAGCTGACGTGGAGGACCGGGGATATGTTGCCGTTCTCGAGCCGCCAGATTAAACAGAACAACTTTCTTTTCGACTTGAACCTGCCTCCCGATCACGTCAAGACCTTCTACGTGCGCGTTGCCGGCCACGGTTCGATTCAGGCGCCGCTCGTCCTTTGGTCCAGTCATGCGTACATCGAAGCACAGCCGGCGCGCATATATGTGCTTGGGCTGATTTACGGCATGTTGCTAGGGATGCTGGTCTATAACCTGTTCATTTACATCGGCGTGCGTGACACCAGCTATTTGTACTACATCCTCTATATCGGCTCTTTCGGGCTGTATCAGATTTCAGTCAACGGCGCGGGCATCGAGTTTTTCTGGCCCGATAACCCATGGTGGGCGAACGCGTCCACGCCGTTTCTGATCGGTTCGGCGGTATTCTTTGCCAGCCAGTTCTCACGGCACTTCCTGGAAACGGCCACGCTGAGTCGCTGGCTTGATCGCTCTTTGTTGTCGATGATGGCCTTTGCCGCCTTGGTGATGGTGTTGTCAGTGGCCATGGATTACGGCGTGGCCTTGAGGTTGGCGACGGGACTGGTACTGCTGTTTACCTTGGTTATCATCGCCACCGGCATCACTGCCAAAGTGCGCGGGCTGCGCGTGGCACGCTACTACATCGTTGCCTGGTCGGTGTTCCTGACAGGTGGCTTGATTAACGCGGTCATGCTGCTGGGTTATCTGCCCAATAACTTCCTGACCATGTACTCCAGCCAAATAGGCTCGGTACTGGAGGTGGCGCTGCTGTCGCTAGCGCTGGCCGACCGCATCAACATGATGCGCGAGCAGCAGGCGCAGATACTGCTGGAGGCCGGGCAGAAGCTGGAAAAGGTAAACCAGCAGCTGGCGACCAGTAACCGCTTGAAAGACGAATTTCTTGCGACGCTAACTCATGAGCTGCGCACGCCTATGAATGGCGTGATCGGCTCATTGGAGTTAATGCAGATGACGCCGATGGACAGCGAGCTAGAGTTGTATCAGCGGACCGCCGCCCGCTCTGCTCAGGACATGATGGGCATGGTCAACGGCATTCTGACGCTGACCGAGCTGCAGGCAGGCAAGCTGTACGCCGTCAACGAGACATTCAGCCTGCGTCGGCTAGTGTCGGATTTACGCAGGCAGTACGTAGGTGTTGCTCAGGTGAAGCATTTGGGGTTCGCCATCGAACTGGACGAGGACCTTCCGGACAGCCTGCTGGGCGACGTCGGCAAATTGCAGCAGTGCGTAGGGTGCTTGCTGGACAATGCGATAAAGTTCACCAAAGTCGGCAGCGTCAGCGTGAGGGTTACCGGCATTTCCAGTGACCCGCAAACCCCGCATGTGCAGATCGAAGTGCTCGATAGCGGTATCGGCTTCAGTCGTTTGGATGAAGCGACCCTCTACCAGACGTTCTTCCAGATCGACAGCTCCATGACCCGAGAATATAGCGGCTTGGGAATAGGGCTGGCAATTTGTCGGCAACTGGTGGAACTGATGGGCGGCACCTTGAACCATGCATCTGAACTCGGTTGCGGCAGTTGCTTCACGCTCAGGGTCCCGCTGAGCGTTTCTGAAGCGGAGCCACAACTTCGATCGTCGGCATTTTATAGTAAGTAACAAGTCTGGCAGCTCCTACAGATCGGCATGGGTGAAAGTGCCGGTACCGAAGTCCGATATGCCGCTTTGAAAAGCCGAGCTGAGCATGATTCACTGGGCTTATAGGCGTGTCCTCCTGGCGCGTCCGGGCAGACAGGAGCGCCTTCATGAACCTGCATCAGTTCGCCGAGACCCACGAAGTCACCAACCAACCACCGTCGCTGGATGGCGTGAACCTCTATCGTATCGACCTGCCGCTGCAAGAGTGGTCGCAGCGGTACGGCGCTGGTTGGGCGCAGTCGCGAATCGATACCTACGGTGCGCTGGCCGGTGGTCCATTAATGGCGGCTGGTTTTCTGGCCAATGAAAACAAGCCGGTGTTTGTAAGCCATGACCGCTACGGGCATCGGATTGATCTGGTGGAGTTTCATCCGGCGTATCACGAACTGATGCGCACCGCCGTTGAACACGGTATTCCGTCGTTGCCATGGACCGACCCACAGCCCGGTGCCCATGTGGCGCGCGCAGCCATGAGTTACCTGCACAGCCAGGCCGAGGCAGGAAGCGGTTGTCCGCTGACGATGACCTTCGCCAGCGTGCCCGCGATGAAAATCCAGCCTGATCTGGCTGAAATCTGGTTGCCGAAAATCCTGGCCACTGAATACGACTCGCGTAACGTCGGAATCAGCCACAAGGCGGGTGCGACCATTGGCATGGCGATGACCGAAAAACAGGGCGGCACCGACGTCCGCGCCAACACCACGCGCGCTTATCCTGTGGGCGCCGGCGGTCCGGGCCAAGCGTACGAACTAGTGGGGCATAAATGGTTCTGCTCGGCGCCGATGTGCGATGCCTTCCTGACCCTCGCCCAGACCGATAAGGGTTTGACCTGCTTTTTGCTGCCGCGCCATCGGCCGGACGACACGCGCAATGAGTTTTACATCCAGCGTCTGAAAAACAAACTGGGCAATTGCTCCAACGCATCCAGCGAAGTCGAGTTTCGCGGCGCTCTGGCGTGGATGCTCGGCGAAGAAGGTCGTGGTGTACCGACCATTATCGAGATGGTCGCCATGACTCGCTTTGATTGCATGATTGGCTCCAGCGCCTTGATGCGTCAGGCCTTGACCCAGGCGGCACACCACTGCGCTCACCGCAGCGTCGGCGGCAGGGTGCTTAGTGAGCAACCGCTGATGCAAAACGTGCTGGCCGATCTCGCGCTGGAAAGCGAAGCGGCGCTAGCGCTGACAATGCGTATGGGCCGCGCCTTGGACCACCTTGAAGACTCACAGGAAGGCCGCTTCGCCCGTTTGGTAACGGCAGTGGGCAAGTATTGGATCTGCAAGCGCGCACCCGCGATGATCAACGAAGCCGCCGAATGCATGGGCGGTGCCGGTTACGTCGAAGACAGTATTCTGCCGCGTCTGTACCGTGAAGCCCCGGTCAACTCGACGTGGGAAGGGTCTGGCAACGTGCAATGTCTGGACGTTTTGCGTGCGTTGTCAAAAGAGCCGGGCGTACTGGATGCCTTATTCGATGAACTGGGCGATGGCCACGGAGATAAGCGATTGGCCGGGCATATCGAACACCTGAAGACCGCGTTCAAGGACACCGGCGACATCCAATACCGTGCCCGGCAATTGACCGAAGATATCGCCATCGCCCTGCAGGCAAAGTTGTTGCTTGAAGCGGGTAATGCAAGCGTCAGTGATGGTTTTATCAGCAGCCGACTGGGCTCGGCAGGTCGGGTGTACGGCGCGCTTCCAAGGGGTGTCGACGTCGCTGCACTGGTCGCACGCTCGTCCCCGCTGTAGGAGCCAACTTGTTGGCGAGGCAATGTACTGGGTGTATGGCTCAGGGACTCTCGGCAACCCGCTGGCTTACGCGATTTATGGACCACGCAGGTCCAGCGCCACGCACGAAAATCTGTGGGACCGAACTTGTTCGGGAAGCAGGCGGCGCGGTCTGTCTGATGTACCGCGATGTTGCCTTCGCGAACAAGTTCGCTCCTACAGGGCTAGCGATCGCGGCGTAACGCGGAAACCTTGGCCCCCACGCTGAGATGCAGGCAAGATACAAGTCTGCAAGATCAGACAGGATGTGTAACGTGACCGAAGCTTTTATTGTCGTTGAAACTGCCGAGCAAGCTGTAGACCGTCTTGCCGTGTTGCACGAACGTGCTACCACTGCGCTGAGCCAGGCGCTCAAGCGTTATCTCAAAGACCGCGTCGAACCGACGGCGGCTGAGCGTGAACTGTTCCGTTACCCAGAATTACGCCTGGTTTATATCTCCCACGGCGAAGTGCCATTGACCACTCGTGCCTACGCTAAGGTCCAGCTGCCAGGCACCTACAGCGTCACCGTGACCCATCCATCGTCTTTTCGCGCCTATTTGCTTGAGCAATTGGGGCCGTTGATGAACGAATTTACCGTCACGGTAACGGTGGGCGTCAGCGAGCAAAATATTCCTTATCCGTACGTGGTCGAGCAGGGCGATGAGCTGGCCGGTTCCGGCGTAACTGCTGCTGCCCTCGCGCGCGTGTTCCCGAGCACTGATTTGTCTGCTGCCACAGACGGCATCGCCGACGGCCTCTACGATTGGGCCAACACCGACCCGTTGCCATTGGCATTGTTCGACGCCGCCCGGGTGGATTTCTCTTTACGCCGTTTGGTGCATTACACCGGCAGCGACTGGCGCCATGTGCAGCCGTGGATCTTGCTGACCAACTACCACCGCTACGTCGACCAGTTCATCGCCCACGGCCTTGACCAACTGCGTGACGATCCGCGTTTCGTGCGCATGGTCTTCCCGGGTAACGTCGTTGTCGACAAGAACATGAGCCATGACGAGGCGCAGACAGTGGTCGCCGGCGTGGTGTGGCATCGCTATCAAATGCCGGCCTATCACCTGATTGCCTCTGATGGTCACGGCGTTACGCTGGTGAACATCGGGGTTGGGCCGTCCAACGCGAAAAATATCACCGACCACTTGGCGGTGCTGCGTCCGCATTGCTGGTTGATGATTGGCCACTGCGGCGGCCTGCGCCAGTCGCAGACCATCGGCGACTATGTGTTGGCTCACGCCTACATGCGCCGCGACGGTATTCTCGACCGGGTTGTACCGCCAAACATTCCTATTCCGGCATTGGCTGAAGTGCAGCTCGCGCTGCAAGAAGCCGCTGCGCAGATCACCGGTGAACGTGGCGACGACCTGAAAAAGCGCCTGCGTACCGGCACTGTTCTCACTTACGACGACCGTAACTGGGAATTGCGTTGGGCACAGGAACGTCCGCTGATCAACTTGTCGCGTGCGGTCGCGGTGGACATGGAAAGTGGCACTATCGCAGCTCAAGGTTATCGTTTGCGCGTGCCGTACGGCACTTTGCTTTGCGTATCGGACAAGCCGTTGCACAGCGAAATCAAATTGCCTGGCTCGGCTAACGCCTTCTATGAGCGTGCGGTCAGCCAGCATTTGAAAATCGGCATCGCGGCAGTCGATCTGTTACGCACGCAGCTTAACTCACTGCACTCACGTAAATTGCGCAGCTTCGACGAGCCACCGTTCCGGTAATTAAGCGGTTCGGTTAGGTATTTACGCCAAGGGCCACTAAAGTGGCCCTTTCTGTTTTCGAATATTGACCGTCATGCCCCGCACCCAACGTCCCGCACCGCGCCGTTCTGCCACTGGTTCACCGAGCAATGAAAAGCGCCGCGTCGCCAAAGCCCCGCCTGCCGAACCTAAACTGATTCTGTTCAATAAACCGTTCGATGTGTTGACGCAATTCAGCGACGCAGAAGGGCGCCCAACGCTGAAGAACTTCATCGATATCCCCGGTATTTACCCTGCCGGGCGCCTGGATCGGGACAGTGAAGGATTATTGCTACTGACCAACGATGGTCAGTTACAGGCGCGGATTGCTGATCCTAAACATAAGTTGGCGAAAACCTATTGGGTGCAAGTCGACGGCGAGCCGACCGAGGAGCAGTTACAGCGGCTGCGTGATGGCGTCGAACTGAACGATGGCCCGACCTTGCCAGCGCAGGTGCGTCAGTTGGACGAACCGCAATTATGGCCGCGCACTCCACCGGTACGGTTCCGACAGAACCTGCCGACTAGCTGGCTGGAATTGGTTATCAAAGAAGGTCGCAATCGACAGGTCCGCCGCATGACCGCCGCCGTGGGGCTGCCGACATTGCGCTTGGTGCGTGTGCGCATTGGTGACTGGACCATTGAAGGGCTGGCGCAAGGGCAGTGGCGGGAAGTGCCAGCGAAGTTGTGATATTTGTGTTGCTGCGCGAAATCGATATCACGCCTCAAGAAACGCAATCACGACGCTTTTGATCACAAACGCGAGAATCCCCAACCCCAATACGCAGAACAGGATGATGGTGCCGAATTTGCCGGCTTTGGACTTCTTCGCCAAGTCCCAAACAATAAAACCCATGAATCCGACGAGGATGGTGACCAGGATCGTCATCATCCACTCTTCAAAGATTGCGGGGTCTACGTTCATCATTCTCTCCAGCCGATAGGCGATGCCCGACGATTATACGCAACGCCTGAGGTGCTGCGTATTACGCTTAAGGTCGCAGGTGCGTCAACGGTAGTTCAGTGCTGGCCAATACCTGGTTCAGTACAAAGCTGGATCGCACACTGGTGACGCCTTCAATGCGGGTCAAATGACCCAGCAGCAGCTTCTGATAGTGGTCCATGTCTGGCACGACTACTTTCAACTGATAGTCGGCATCCATTCCTGTGACCAGGCTGCATTCCAGCACTTGCGGCAGGTTGCGAATCTGCTGCTCGAAGTGCTCAAAGCGCTCTGGGGTGTGTCGGTCCATGCCGATCAGCACGTAGGCCGTCAGGGTCAGGCCGAGCTTTTTACGGTCCAGCAGAGCCACCTGACGGGAGATGTAACCATCGTCTTCAAGCTGCTTGACCCGTCTAGAGCAGGGCGAAGGCGACAGGCCAATGCGCTCGGCCAGTTCTTGATTGGAGATCCGGGCATCACGTTGCAATTCAGCCAAAATGCTCAGGTCATATCTGTCGAGTTTGCTCACAGTTCTCACCTTTCCAAGATCTATTGCGCTGGATTATGGATATGAAGTTAAAAATTGCGCAAGCGATGTTTTTATAAGCAATATTCGCAATCCGTTGCTAGCGCCTCAGGCCTATTCTTATTAACAGAATCACTGCCCGGACATAGCGTCCAGCGCGGCTCTCCGAATCAGGTCAGCTGCGGCCGCCACCCCAACAGGGTTGGTCAGGCCACCGGGCTACACACTGTCCAGAAGAGGGGTGATGTGAGCCGACGTCAAAAGCGTTGAGCACGGACCGATTTCAAAGGGGAGCCAGCAGGCTCCCTTTTTTATTGTGCGCGACATCTACTAAAAGCGTCCGCACGCTGTCGAATGGACTGTTAGAGTGCTGCCCTATGGCGCATCCACTAGGCAGTCTTATCAATGGGCATTTGCACCACAGTGAGGAAAGCATGAAATCGTGCATCTGGCGTTTAGCAGGTGTTAGTTTGCTGTGTTTGAGTATCAGCGCCCAGGCGTTGGCTGAAGGCCAAGGTAATGATGGGCAGGGCGAAAATCATGAACGCCCAGCTGGCCGTCCTCAAGGTGAGCAACAACATCAGCAACAGCAACAGCAACAACAACATCAGCAACAAGAGCAGCAGCAACAGCGCCAGCAGCAAGACCAGCAACGCCAGCAGCAGGGGCAGCAACAACAGCGCCAGCAGCAAGACCAGCAACGCCAGCAGCAGGTGCAGCAACAACAGCGTCAGCAGCAAGACCAGCAACGCCAGCAACAGGTGCAGCAACAGGTGCAGCAACAACAGCGTCAGCAGCAAGACCAGCAACGCCAGCAGCAGGGGCAGCAACAAGAGCGCCAGCAGCAAGACCAGCAACGCCAGCAGCAGGCTCAACAGCAGCAGCGGCAGCAGGATCAACAACGCCAGCAGCAGGGGCAGCAACATCAGCAGGAACCTGCGCGCTTGCCCATTCAGGGTCGTCCTGATGAAGTGCGACAATCACAGCCGCGCCAAGGCAACAACCAAGACAATCGTCAGGGTAACAATCAACATTGGCAGGGTGGTGGTGCACCGCCTCGGCCGGGTGGTGGCGACGGTCGCCCCGGCAATGACCGTTGGCATGGTCGCCCGGACGGGCATGGCAATGGATGGGGCCCAGGTCCGCAATATCGCCCTGGTTATGTGATCAACAGCATTCCCGGTGGCCATTCGCGGGTCGGCTGGCATGGTCAGGACTACTTTTACTCTGGTGGTTACTGGTATCGCCCACAAGGCCCACGCTATGTGATCGTGCAGCCGCCACGCGGGATTCGCGTTCACGAGTTGCCGTCGTATTCGCAGGAAGTGTGGTTGGGCAGTACGTTGTTCTTTGTGGCGGCAGGCACTTACTACCTGTACCAGCAGGATACGCAGGACTATGTTGTCGCCGAGCCGCCGCAAGGGGCCGAGCCGGTTTACACCCCAGATGCTCCGCCGCAGCAACAAGCGTCGTACAGCTATGACCCAACGGCTTATCCTGCCAACGGCCAGAGCCAAGAGCAGCAACAGCAAGACATGTATGACTGCCACATGTACGGCGTCAATCAGAGCGGCTTTGATCCACAGTCCGTGACGTATGCGCCTTCACCCCAAGTCGTCGATGTCTATCGGCGCGCAATGGGCGGTTGTTTGGTGGCGCGCGGCTACAGCGTCAACTAACGGCTAAGCCAGCAGTTGGGCACGTAAAAACAGCCGTCAAACGACGGCTGTTTTCGTGACGACTTCTCGAGGGTCGGCGTGCACCAGCACCTCGGCTTTCGGGTATTCATCTTCAATGGCGTCGGCCACGCGATCACACAATGCGTGGGCAACCGTCAGCGTCAAATGCCCCGGCAATTCAAGATGCAACTGAACGAACCAGTGGTTACCGGATATCCGCGTGCGCAGATCGTGGGCGCCGAGGACGCCGGGCACGTCTCGCGCCAGATTTAACATGCGCAGGCTAATGTCCGGCGCAAGCTCTTCATCCATCAACACTGACACGGTTTCCCGTGCGATCTGGATTGAACTCCACAAGATATAAACGGAAATCGCCAGACCAAAGTAGGCGTCCAGTTGCTGCCAACCGAACACCGCCAGGATCAACGCCAACAAAATGCTGGCGTTGAGCAACAGGTCCGAACGGTAGTGCAGCGAGTCCGCACGAATGGCGGTCGAGCCGGTCTCGCGGATGACTTTGTGTTGCAGCATCAACAGCGCCACGGTCAGCACAATCGACAACAGCATCACCGCAATGCCCAGGCCGGGAGCGCCCAAAGGCATTGGATGCAAAATCCGCTCGATTGCCTGATAGGCGATCAACACCGCACTCACGCCAATAAACAGCGATTGGGCGATACCGGACAGCGCCTCAGCCTTGCCGTGCCCATAACGATGATCATCATCGGCAGGTCGCAACGCGTAATGCACCGCGAGCAAGTTAAGGAACGACGCGGCGCCGTCGAGCGCCGAATCGGTCAGCCCCGCCAGCAGACTCACTGAGCCGCTGAGCCACCAGGCAATGCCTTTGGCGACGATTAAAATGCTCGCGACAACTAGCGACGCACGGGTCGCCAGACGCAACAAGCGTTCATGTTCGGTGCTGATGTTCATGACTGTTCCTTGAATCAGGCGGAAGGCGGCAACAGGCCGAACATCGCCAGTTGTTGCGCACTGCCACGGTGCTGGATCAAGCGCGGATCGTTAAGCGGCAAGCTGCGGCCCAGCTCGCTTTCAAGAATCGCCTGCAATTTGCTGTTATCGATGCTGCCGTCAGCGTTGACGGCAGGCCGCAGTTTTTCCGGATTGACCTGAGCAGTCTTACCAGCAGGCAAGTAAATCGCGCCGGTGGTGAAGTCGACCGCGAACGCGATCAGGCCGGGAACGATGTAGAACAACAAACCGATAGCATCCAGACCGATGATCAAGGGATCGACCTTGCCGTCAATCTGACCGCGTCGGTCCGGAAAGAAAATGCTGCCGCAAGCGGTCATTTGAGTCAGCAGAGCAGCGACCAGAACGCCGCCGATGAAACGGGAGGGTATGCGCATAAGTAACTCCTGAGAGAAAGGGCAACTATACAAGGCAAATGCTTCGTAGCTAAGACTATTGGCGCGGTGCTTCGTGCGATTGAGTAATGCGGCTGTGAGCCTCGTATACTTCCCGGCTTGTTCTGGAGCCGCCATGATTTCCCTGCCCATCGATGCTGTCCTGCCCGCCCTGCGTGAAGCCTTGGCCGTGCGCCATGAAGCGGTGCTTGAAGCACCGCCCGGTGCCGGTAAAACCACCCGTGTGCCGTTGGCTTTGTTGCACGAGCCGTGGCTTGCCGGGCAAACCATTCTGATGCTCGAACCGCGTCGGTTGGCGGCGCGGGCGGCGGCTGAGCGGCTGGCAAGTGAGCTGGGCGAGAAGGTCGGTGAAACCGTGGGTTATCGCATTCGCCTGGAAAGCAGAGTCGGCCCGACTACCCGAATCGAAGTCGTCACCGAAGGCATCCTCACCCGTCGTTTGCAGGACGATCCAGCGCTGGAAGGTGTGGGGCTGCTGATCTTCGATGAGTTCCATGAACGGAGTTTGGACGCTGACCTGGCTTTGGCTTTGAGCCTCAACGGTCGCGCGCTGTTTCGTGACGAGCAGCCGCTGAAGATTCTGTTGATGTCGGCGACGCTGGAGGGTGAGCGCTTGTCCAGCTTGCTCGACGATGCACCGGTGTTGCGCAGCGATGGGCGGATGTTTCCGGTGGCGATGCAGTGGGGGCGGCCGTTTCAGCCTGGCGAGTTCATCGAACCTCGGGTAGTAGAGGCTGTGCTCGATGCCATCGGTAGTGAGTCCGGCAGTGTGCTGGTGTTTTTGCCGGGGCAAGCAGAGATCCGCAGGGTGAATCAACAACTGGCCGACGCGCTAGGCGAGCGGCACGACATTATGCTGTGCCCGTTGCATGGCGAACTGGACCTGAACGCCCAGCGTGCAGCCATCGAACCAGCACCGAAAGGCGTACGTAAAGTGGTGTTGGCGACCAACATCGCCGAAACCAGTTTGACCATCGATGGCGTGCGCGTGGTGATTGATGCCGGGCTGGCGCGGGTGCCGCGTTTTGATCCCGGTAGCGGCATGACTCGCCTTGATACCCAGCGTATCTCCCGCGCCAGCGCTACTCAGCGTGCAGGACGGGCCGGTCGTTTGGAGCCCGGCGTGTGTTATCGCCTGTGGTCTGAGGCGCAGCATGACCAGTTGGCTGCATACGGCACGGCAGAAATTCTGCAAGCGGACTTGGCTGGCCTCGCGCTGCAACTGGCGCGTTGGGGTGTCACGCCGGCGCAATTGGTGTGGCTCGATTTACCACCGGCTGCGGCGTATTCCCAAGCTCAAGATCTGCTCGCTCGGTTGAATGGATTGAGTCAGAAACCGGGCGAAGATTGGAAACTTACCAATCACGGCCAAGCCATGGCTGAACTGCCCGCGCACCCGCGTATTGCGCATTTACTGCTGCGAGGGCAGGCGCTTGGGCTGGGCGAGTTGGCCTGCGACGTCGCGGCATTGTTGGGCGAACGCGATATTTTGCGCGGTGCCGGCGCCGATTTGCACAGTCGGCTGACCCTACTCGCGGGTACGGAGCGTGCAGCCCGTGGCGCTCAGGGTGGCGTGCAGCGGGCGAAACAGTTATCGCGGCAATACCGAGGGCTGTTGCAGAAACAGCGCGGCATTTCGACTGCTCCAGTCAGCGACCCTGACCACCCGCGCTGGCCTGGCGCTTTGCTGGCATTCGCCTACCCGGATCGCGTCGCACAACAACGGCGTGCTGGCGGCGCCGAATACCGATTGGCCAATGGTCGCGCGGCGCTGTTCTCCGAGGCCGATGCGTTGATGAAACAGCCGTGGCTAGTGGTCGCCGATTTGGGCAGTCGCCAAGGACAGCGTGAAGAGCGCATCTACATGGCCGCGGAGTTTGATCCGGCGCTGTTTGATTCGGTATTGGCCGAGCAAGTGACGGCGGTCGACTTTCTGGAGTGGGATGAGCGCGAAGGCGTGTTCCGCGCCGAGCGTCAGCGCAAAGTCGGCGAGCTGATTTTAAGTCGCGAACCGTTAACGGGGCTCGACGAAACCGCTCGAAGCCAAGCGTTATTGGCGCTGGTGCGGCGCAAGGGGTTAGAGCTATTGCCGTGGACGCCGGAGCTGCGCCAATGGCAGGCGCGGGTTTCGCTGTTGCGGCAGCTCGATTTGGAAAACCAGCCTGACAGTCAATGGCCGGATGTGCGTGATGCCGCGTTGTTGGCGACGCTGGAAAACTGGTTGATGCCGTACTTGGGCAAAGTGTCGCGACTCAGCCATTTTGGCAATCTGGACCTGTCGTCGATCCTGCACAACGTGCTGCCTTGGCCATTGCCGCAACGCCTGGATGAACTGGCGCCGCATCATTTGAATGTCCCGTCTGGGTCTTCAGTGCGCCTGGATTACAGTGAGCACCCACCGATCCTTGCCGTGCGCCTGCAAGAGCTGTTCGGCTTGGCCGACACTCCGCGCATTGCTGGTGGTCGGCAAATCATCAAACTGCACCTGCTGTCACCGGCTCGCCGCCCCGTGCAAGTGACGCAGGATCTAGCCAACTTCTGGCGCAGCACCTATGCCGAGGTGAAGAAGGACTTGAAGGGGCGGTATCCCAAGCTATCACGCGACGTACGCAAAATTGCTTGATCGTGATACGTTCAATGATTGACACTTTCCCTTGAAAGCTAATCGCTCAACGTTCATGATTGACACCTTCGCATGATGAGGTGTTTTGGTGGCCACGTTCGAGAATCCGGCTCACAGAGGTCGGTTGGTTGTAATTCCTCAAGTCTGGGAAGCTTTTGCAGATCTCCATTTTGGTGAAGAGCCTGAGGGTGCAATACCTATCACGATTAATGGAGCCAATTGTTTAGTTCATGGCTATCAAGTTAACGATTCGTTTGGTGACGAAATATCTCGAAGTATATTCAATCTTCCCTTTCTCTTTCACCGCAATGGTGAACCGTGGAGGGAAGCTAATTCATACATACTCAATCTTGTAAAAGACAAGCATTTGAACAGTCGCCCTACAGACGAGGCAAGGCGTAAAGCAAGTCGTTTGCTTGATTATTTGATGTTTTGTGAAAGTAATAATATTAACTGGCTTGATTTTTCTGGTAGGCGTTTAACGCAGCGACCGACCTATCGATATCATCGCCATTTATTAGACATGTCTGAGCGCGGCGCACAGGTATCTAACCAATACACCGGTGTCGTTTATAACTTCTATGAGTTCGTTTCTAAGTATTGGCATGATATAGATATGTCTCGGGTTGATACAGTCCGAGAAATCAATATCAGTATTGAAAATTCGTACGGAATCTCTAGACGAATTACGGTGGAAAAAAGAAGCCAGACACAGAGCTATAGCAAAAATAAAAGTATACCCCCGGGCTTTGTAGACGATGAAGGTGAATGTTTAAGGCCTTTGACGAATGTGCAGCTTGCAGAGTTGATAGATATTATCCAATCAGAGAGTTGGAGCGCTCAAGAGCGTTTGATCATGCTTTTCGCGGTGATGACAGGAGCCAGAAAGCAAACTGTTTTAACGCTGAGAGTCAAGCACGTCGAGGCGCTGATCAAAGGAAAACTTCAGTCAGATGGAACGTACCAATTAAAAGCCGGGCCTGGAACAGGGATTGATACAAAAAACAGTAAGCCTCAAACTCTGCATCTGCCTAAACAACTGGCTGAAGACTTGCTCGTGTATGTCAGAAGTCCCTATGCAAAAAGGCGACGTCAGAAGTTTCAAAATGCTTACTCATTGAATTTTCCTGGGCTTGAAGGAATAGCTGAGGACGAAATGTATGTTTTTTTGTCTGAGCAAGCTAATTGTTACTATATGGCATCGACTGACCCTCGGTATCGTTTCTCTAAAACGAGACCACTTGGTGCGGTGACCGATACCCTTAAAAAGAAGCTAATGAAAAGCGCCTCCTCTGAGTTTTCAAAAGACTTCACCTA
>NZ_JAMFRV010000723.1 GCF_026224925.1 Pseudomonas sp.
CGATTGGCTGGATTTCCCTTGGCATCGGCTGTATTCCGCCATCGATGAGCCGCAAGTCTCGGTCCATACGTTTCAAGGAGAAGTGTCGTACAGCGACGGCAAATACTTGGGTAATTTCAAAGCGGCGCTGGGCGGTCCTGCGGGCGCGTTCGCCCTGAGCAGTCCGTTTAGTGGTGATCTCAAGCAAGTATTCTTACCACAGCTTGAGTTGGCCGCAGGGCAGGGTAAGGCCAGTGGTCATTTGAATCTGCAATTTGCCGACGGCATCGGTTGGGATACTGCGCTGGACTTGAGCGCAGTCAACCCTGCGTATTGGTTGGCTGAACTGCCAGGAAACCTTGCCGGACCATTGCGCAGCAGGGGCCAATTCAAAAACCAGCAATTAACCCTGAATGCCGACCTTGATTTGAAGGGCCGCTTGCGAGGCCAGCCAGCGGTGCTTCAAGCCAAAGCGGACGGCGCAGGTGACAAGTGGACCGTCAGCGCGCTGGATATTCGCCTCGGCGATAACCGCATTCAAGGCAGCGGTAGCTTGCAACAAAAGCTCCTGGGACAACTCGACATCAATTTGCCGCGTTTGGGCCAGCTCTGGCCTCAATTGCAAGGCCAGCTCAAGGGCCGTCTGGATCTAGGGGGCAGCTTAAAAGCGCCGCAGGGTCAATTGGCGCTGGAGGGTGGGCAATTGGCGATGGCCAATAACGGTCTGAAAACGCTGACGCTGGCCGCCAAGCTCGACAACGCCCAACGTGCAAACCTTGATTTCAAGGTCGCGGGCATTCAATTGGGCGACACTCAACTAGGCACGTTAGTGGTCAATGGTCAGGGTGATATCAAGCACCAACAACTGAAACTGGATCTGCAAGGCCCTTTGCTGAAATTGGCGCTGGGTGTTGATGGTGGTCTCGACAAGGGCAACTGGCGGGGCCGTCTGGCCAGTGGCGATGTCCAGACAGGTGGTCAGGATTGGCGCTTGCAGCAGCCGGCCAAACTTGAGCGTCTGGCGGACGGCAAGATCAATTTCGGGGCGCATTGCTGGATGTCCGGGCAGTCGAGCCTGTGTGGCGAAGACCAGCGACTGATGCCAGAGCCGCGCCTGCGCTATCACCTCAAGCGCTTTCCCATCGAGAGTTTGGCTCAATGGCTGCCCAAGGATTTCGCCTGGAAAGGCTCGCTGAATGCTGATGTGCAGCTCGACCTGCCTGCCGCCGGGCCAAATGGGCAGATTTCGGTGGACGCCAGCGGCGGTACATTGCGTCTTCTTGAAAAAGACCAATGGCTGGATTTTCCCTACGAAAGCCTAAAACTCACGAGTACGTTAACCCCCAAGCGAATTGACTCACGGCTGGATTTTCGCGGCGGCAAGTTGGGTACGTTATGGGTGACGGCACAAATCGATCCGTTGGCGAAAAACAAGCCAGTTGTAGGCGACTTCAACCTCAGTGGCCTGGATATCTCCATCGCGAGACCGTTCGTGCCGATGGTCGAAAAACTGACAGGTCGGCTCAATGGCAGTGGGCACCTATCAGGCGGGCTGCTCGCGCCTCAGGTCAATGGCAACGTCACTCTCAGTGAGGGTGAAGCATCCGGGCCCGAATTACCTCTAACTGTGCACGACCTTAAACTCCAGGCGACTATCGCTGGGGAGGGCGTGCGGCTGGATGGCAGTTGGAGCAGTGGTGATACCGGACGGGGCACGGTGAATGGTCAAGTGGCTTGGGCTGATGCGTTGGCCGTGGACATCAATGTCAAAGGTACTCATCTGCCGGTGACGGTGGAACCGTATGCCGCACTCGATGTGGCGCCGGACCTGAAAATTTCGATGAAGGCCAACAAGCTGGCAATCTCCGGCAAAGTGTTGATTCCCAAAGGCGCGATCACCATCCGCGAGTTGCCGCCGTCGACGGTCAAATTGTCGGGCGACACGGTCATTATCGGTCAGCAAGCGGATGATCCCAACCAACACCAGCAGCCTGCGCTGGCGATGGCCATGGATATCGACGTTGAAGTTGGCCAAGACAAGCTTAGTTTCACTGGCTTTGGGCTGACGGCCGACTTGGCGGGGCACGTACACATAGGCGACAACCTCGACACGCGTGGGGAATTGAACCTCAACGACGGCCGTTATCGAGCGTATGGCCAGCGGTTAACCATACGCAAAGCGCGGCTGTTGTTCGCAGGGCCAATCGATCAGCCTTATCTAGACATCGAAGCGGTTCGCCAGGTCGATGATGTGATTGCAGGTATCCGTCTGACCGGTAGTGCCGAACAACCCACAACGGTGGTTTTTTCCGAGCCGGCTATGAGTCAGGAACAGGCGCTTTCCTACCTGGTTTTGGGCCGTCCGCTGACCACAACCGGTGAGGACAGTAACATGATGGCGCAGGCGGCCTTGGCGTTGGGGTTAGCGGGAAGCTCTTCGACGACTGGCACGTTGGCGAAAAACCTCGGCATCAAGGACTTCGAACTGGACACGGCTGGCAGTGGCTCAACCACCAGTGTGGTCGCCAGTGGCAAGATCACCGAGAAATTGAGCCTGCGTTATGGCGTCGGCGTGTTCGATCCGGCCAACACCATCGCGCTACGGTATACGTTGAGCAAGAAGGTGTACCTGGAAGCAGCGAGTGGCGTCGCCAGCTCGCTGGATATTTTCTACAAGCGGGATTTTTGAAGCCCCGCGGGCGATTTATGGACCACACAGGTCCATCGCCATGTCGAAAATCTGTGGGACCAACCGGGGCGCGTAGCTTTGTTCGGGAAGCAGGCGGCTCGGTTTGTCTGAAACACCGCGGTGTTGCATTCGCGAACAAGTTCGCTCTCACCGAATCTCAGTGGGAGCACGCGTATTACTGATTCACCAACTTCAACGAGGCCTCGGTATAGCGTTTGCCAGCAATCGCTTCGACCGGAAACAAATCCCTAAGCGCTTGCAGTTCGCCCTCGCTCAGTTTGATCTCCAGGGCCGCGACGTTTTCTTCCAGGTATTTACGCTGTTTGGTGCCTGGAATAGGCACAACGTCGTTACCTTGGGCCAGTACCCATGCCAAGGCCAGTTGCCCCGCAGTAACACCTTTATCTGACGCCAACTGCTGCACGCGTTTTACCAACAGTAGATTCTTTGCGAAGTTCTCACCCTGAAAGCGCGGGCTGGAACGACGGTAGTCGTCGGCTGCAAAATCATCCGGGCTTTTCAAGGTGCCGGTCAAAAAGCCTCGTCCTAACGGGCTGTAGGGTACAAACGCGATACCCAGACGGCGACAGGCTTGGAGGCTGCCGTTTTCTTCAGGGTCACGGCTCCACAAAGAGTATTCGGTCTGCAACGCACTGATTGGGTGGACCTTATGCGCCCGCTCCAACGTACTGGCGGAAGCTTCGCTTAAGCCAAGAAAACGCACTTTGCCTACTTTGACCAATTCAGCCATGGCACCGACGGACTCTTCGACCGATATTTGCGGATCGATCCGGTGCTGGTAATACAAATCCAGGGTTTCGACATTCAAGCGTTTGAGCGTCGCATCAATGGCGCTGCGGATGTATTCAGGGCTGCCGTTCACGCCGCGAGCAGTGGGGTCGTTAAGGTCGCGGACAAACCCGAACTTGCTGGCGAGAAAGACTTGATCCCGCTTACCGCGAATCGCCTTGCCGATCAGCTCCTCGTTGGTAAAAGGACCATACATGTCCGCGGTGTCCAGCAGATTGACTCCAAGCTCCAGCGCGCGGTGTAAGGTCGCCACGGCTTCCTTTGTGTCTGTGCCGGTGGTGTAGAAGTCGGTCATGCCCATGCAGCCAAGACCGATGGCGGAAACTTGAGGGCCGTTTGTGCCGAGTTGACGAGTTTGCATGAATAGCTCCGTCTGATTTAAAGATAGCGCCCATTGTCGCGCTCGACAGAACAGGGATAAACAGGCTAAAAATGCTTTCACTATTTAGAAAATCTAAATAAACGTTATCAGGTCAAGCCGATGGATCGATTTCACGCCATGCGCGTATTTACCCGCATTGTCGAACTGGGCGGATTTGCCAAGGCTGCCGACAGCCTGCATCTGCCGCGCGCATCAGCCACGATTCTCGTCAAGCAATTGGAAGCACATCTTGGTGTGCAGCTGCTGCAACGCACCACGCGGCAAGTAAGCCCGACGTTGGACGGGCGGGCATATTACCTGCGTTGCGTTAGCTTATTGGCCGACCTTGAGGACACTGAAGCAGTGTTTTCCTCCAGTCGCATCGAGCCCAAAGGCACGCTGCGGATCGACATCCCCGTGGGTTTCGGGCGGATCATCCTGATCCCGGCGCTGCCGGAATTCAGCGCGCGCTATCCTCAACTGGACTTGGAAATCGGTATGAGCGACCGACCTATCAAGCTCATCCGTGAAGGTGTGGACTGCGTAGTACGGATCGGCCCTTCGCTGGACGACTCTTTGGTCTCCCGGTTGTTAGCGCAGGTGCCCCAGGTCACCTGCGCCAGTCGGGAGTATTTAGAGCGCAGGGGTGTGCCAAAAAACCTGGATGACCTGCAAGGGCACCAGGTGATCGAATACTTTTCGGCCAGCTCCGGAAAACGCTACGGATTGGAATTTCAACAGGGCGATGAGGTCAATGAAGTTAATCTGCCAAAATCGCTTTCAATTAATAGCGCCGATGGTTACCTCGCCGCTTGCGAGGCGGGGTACGGCTTGATGCAAACGCCGTATTATCAGATCGTCGAACAGCTTCGCAGCGGAACCTTGGCTGAGGTGCTGCATGAATTTAAACCGCCGACGATGACGTTAGTCGCTCTGTACCCACCCCATCGGCAAATGTCACGGCGGGTACGGGTGTTCATTGACTGGCTGTTGGAGCTTTGCGCCAGGCATAATTTGTCAGACAAAAAACGGTGAGCCCCATAGGTCGATAAGCACTTTCGTGTTTAACTTCCGGCTCTTCCAAAACCCTTCAAAAAAAGGACTCAGTTCATGGCTCAAGTGACTCATAGAGGCAACCCTATTAAAGTCAACGGCGAACTGCCAACCGTCGGAAGCGCAGCCCCTGCGTTTACCTTGGTTGCTGGTAACCTGGCTGACGTGACCTTGGCTACCTTTGCCGGCAAGCGCAAAGTGTTGAATATTTTTCCAAGCATCGACACCCCGACCTGCGCCACCTCAGTGCGCAAGTTCAATGCCCAGGCCAATGAGCTGACCAACGCAGTTGTGCTGTGTATTTCTGCCGATCTGCCCTTCGCTCAAGCCCGTTTCTGCGGCGCGGAAGGTCTGGAGAATGTTCAGAATCTGTCGACCATGCGCGGTCGTGAGTTCATCGAGAATTACGGCGTCGCCATTGTCGAAGGCCCGTTGTCCGGCCTCACAGCGCGTGCTGTGGTTGTACTGGACGAAAATGATAAAGTCCTGCACAGCGAGCTGGTGCCGGAAATTGGTCAAGAACCCGACTACGACGCTGTCTTGGCTGTTCTAAAGTAATACCCTGTAAAACATTAACGGTCTGGACTTGTCCGGGCCGTTTTTATTTGTGCTTCAGGCTCTTATCGAAAGTAAGCACTAAGTAAATAGCCGGTAAAGGCCCTTTGCTTATCCTCTCGCAGTGCTTATGGTTCAGCCTCTTAATGAAGCCCTCGCGCACAATGGTTGATTATTCATGCAATCGTCTGGTCCCCGCAGTTCCCGTCGCTGGCTAATTAGCCTGGTAGTGTTGTTGGTCGTCATTGGTCTGTGCTGGAAATTTTGGCCAGCCAGCGGCTTGCACCTTGGCACTGCCGACACAGGTACCGCTGCAGCCGGTCGCCATAAAGCTGGAGGCTCGGGGGCCAAGGGTAGCCCGTCGAGGCCTGGCTTTGGTGGCGCCACTGGGCCGATTCCGGTACGTGTGGCGGCTGCCACCGTCGGTGACTTCCCGATTCTTTATAAGGCACTGGGTACTGTGACGGCGATGAACACCATCAATGTCCGCAGCCGAGTGGCGGGGGAACTGGTCAAGCTCAACTTCCAGGAAGGGCAAATGGTCAAGGCCGGCGACTTACTTGCCGAGATTGACCCTCGCAGTTATCAAATTATCTTGGACCAGGCGCAAGGCACGTTGCTGACTAACCAGGCACTGCTGAAAAATGCTCAGGTCGACCTTGAGCGTTATCGCGGCTTGTACGCTGAAGACAGCATCGCCAAGCAGACACTCGACACGGCGGTTTCGTTGGTCAATCAATACGTTGGCACGGTCAAAACCAACCAGGCCTCCGTTGGCGATGCCAAGCTTAATCTTGAGTTCACCAAGATCCGCGCACCGATTACCGGCCGGGTAGGCTTGAAACAACTGGATGTCGGCAACCTCGTCGTCGCCAACGACACCACTGCACTGCTGGTCATCACCCAGACCAAGCCGATAACCGTCGTGTTTACCTTGCCGGAGAAAGACCTGTCTGCAGTGATCGCCCGTTACCATAGCGGCGACAAACTGCCGGTAGAAGCCTGGGATCGCGGCGACGTGAAACTCCAGGCTACGGGCGTGCTGGCGAGCCTGGACAACCAAATAGACGTCACTACCGGCACGTTGAAATTCAAGGCGCGCTTTGAAAATCAGGACGAGGTGCTGTTCCCCAATCAGTTCGTTAACGTGCGTTTGCGTGCCGATACCCTTAAACACGCTGTTTTAGTCCCTTCGGCGGCGGTCCAGTTCGGTACCAACGGCACGTTCGTCTATGTGCTGGACGGCGACAAGAAGGTCAAAGTTCGT
The DNA here is from genome assembly GCF_026224925.1 of Pseudomonas sp. Taxonomy (GTDB): domain Bacteria; phylum Pseudomonadota; class Gammaproteobacteria; order Pseudomonadales; family Pseudomonadaceae; genus Aquipseudomonas. The sequence goes on from NZ_JAMFRV010000723.1 coordinate 6,715, forward strand.
CAATTGGTTGCTGGGGCAAGCGACGAAACATCCACCGTGATCACCAGCGGGTTGGCTGAGGGCGAGCGCGTTGTGCTGGAAGGTACCGACCGATTGCGTGATGGCAGCGATGTTGAAGTGGTGAATGACAGCAAAGACGTACCTGCAACACCGGCGCAAGAGCTGCACAGTAAACCGACCAAGGACTCCAATGGCTCTGCCAAGGCTGGCAAGGCGGACAAAGGCAACGTATGAACATCTCACGGTTGTTCATTCTGCGGCCGGTAGCGACCACCCTCAGTATGTTGGCTATCGTTTTGGCCGGCTTGATCGCTTATACCCTGTTGCCGGTTTCGGCCTTGCCACAAGTGGATTACCCGACAATCCGGGTGCTGACGCTGTACCCCGGCGCCAGCCCGGAAGTCATGACCAGTGCCGTCACGGCGCCGCTTGAGCGGCAGTTCGGGCAAATGCCGGGACTGAGTCAAATGGCCTCGACCAGCTCGGGCGGTGCGTCGGTTATTACCCTGCGTTTCAGCCTCGATTTGAACATGGACGTCGCGGAACAGGAGGTGCAGGCGGCGATCAATGGCGCCACCAACCTGCTGCCAACTGATTTGCCCGCGCCACCCGTTTACAACAAGGTCAACCCGGCGGATACCCCGGTCCTGACCTTGGCGATCACCTCCAAAACCATGTTGCTGCCCAAACTTCATGATCTGGTCGATACGCGCATGGCGCAAAAGATTTCGCAGATCAGCGGCGTAGGTCTGGTCAGCATTGCCGGCGGCCAACGCCAGGCGGTACGGATCAAGGTTAATCCAGAGGCGCTGGCGGCCAATGGCTTAAACCTGGCTGATGTGCGCACGTTGATCGGGGCGTCTAACGTTAACCAGCCCTCGGGCAGTTTCGACGGCCCGACGCGGGTGTCGACGTTGGACACTAACGATCAGTTGCGGTCCGCGCAGGAATACGCCGACCTGATTGTTGCCTACAGTAATGGCGCACCCCTGCGCCTCAAAGACGTAGCTGACATTGTCGATGGCGCGGAAAACGATCGACTGGCCGCGTGGGCCAATGAAAATCAGGCAGTCCTGCTTAATATTCAACGCCAGCCGGGTGCTAACGTCATTGAGGTAGTCGACCGGATCAAAGCGCTGTTACCGAGCATTACTGACAACTTGCCTGCAGGGTTGGACGTTGCTGTATTGACTGACCGCACCCAGACGATCCGCGCTTCGGTCAGTGATGTGCAACATGAATTGTTGATCTCGATCATCTTGGTGGTATTGGTCACCTTCCTGTTCCTGCGCCGTGTCAGCGCCACGATTATTCCGTCGATCGCCGTGCCGCTGTCGCTGGTCGGCACCTTTGGCGTGATGTACCTGGCGGGCTTTTCGGTCAACAACCTGACACTGATGGCCATGACCATCGCCACTGGGTTTGTGGTGGATGACGCCATCGTCATGCTGGAAAACATTTCGCGGCATATCGAAGAGGGCGATACACCGTTTCAAGCGGCACTCAAGGGCGCGCGACAAATCGGTTTTACCCTGGTTTCGCTGACTGTCTCGCTGATTGCGGTTCTGATTCCATTGTTGTTTATGGCGGATGTGGTGGGGCGGCTGTTCCGTGAGTTCGCTATCACCTTGGCGGTAGCGATTCTGATCTCGCTATTCGTGTCGCTGACCCTGACACCGATGATGTGCGCACGGTTGCTCAAGCGCGAACCGAAAGCCGAAGAGCAGGGGCGTTTCTATCGCACCAGTGGTGCCTGGATCGATTGGCTGATTGCTGCCTATGGGCGCAAGTTACGCTGGGTACTGAAACACCAGCCGCTGACTTTACTGGTGGCCATCGCCACGTTGGGCCTCACGGTGTTTCTTTACATTATCGTGCCCAAAGGTTTCTTCCCCGTGCAAGACACTGGGGTCATTCAAGGTATTTCCGAGGCTCCGCAATCGGTGTCGTTTACGGCAATGAGCGAGCGTCAGCAGTCGTTGGCAAAAATTATTCTGCAGGACCCGTCGGTGGCGAGCCTTTCGTCTTACATCGGGGTCGATGGCGACAACGCCACGTTGAACAGCGGGCGCATGTTGATCAACTTGAAGCCGCATAACCAACGCAGCCTCAGCGCGACAGAAATTATTCAGCGCTTACAGCCGCAGCTTGAAAAACTTTCGGGCATTCGACTGTTTCTGCAGCCGGTTCAGGACTTGACGGTCGAGGACCGGGTCAGCCGCACCCAGTACCAGTTCAGTATGTCATCACCCGATGCGGCGCTTTTGTCGCTCTGGAGCGGCAAACTGGTGGACGCCTTGGTCCAGCGACCGGAACTGAGCGACGTCGCCAGTGACCTGCAGGAAAAAGGTTTACAGGTCTATCTGGTGATCGATCGCGATGCCGCCAGCCGTGTCGGTGTCACGGTAGCCAATATCACGGATGCGCTGTACGACGCCTTCGGTCAACGCCAGATTTCCACGATCTATACTCAAGCCAGTCAGTACCGCGTGGTGTTGCAGTCGGCGTCCGGCACTGATATCGGTCCGCAGGCGCTGGAACAAATTCACGTCAAAACCACTGCGGGCACTCAAGTCAAACTGTCGAGCCTGGCACGAATTGAACAGCGGCAAGGGTCGCTGGCCATCGCGCACATTGATCAGTTTCCGTCCGTCATGATGTCGTTCAATTTGGCGCCGGGCGTTGCGTTGGGCAAAGCGGTGGAAGTGATCAATCAGGTCCAGAAGGACATCGGTATGCCTATCGGCGTGCAGACTCAGTTCCAGGGCGCAGCGCAGGCGTTTGAGGCTTCGTTGTCGAGCACCTTGCTGCTGATCCTGGCTGCGGTGGTCACTATGTACATCGTGTTGGGTGTGTTGTATGAAAGCTACATTCACCCCATTACCATTTTGTCGACGCTGCCGTCTGCGGCAGTCGGCGCGCTGCTGGCGCTGCTGATCAGCGGTAATGATCTGGGGATGATCGCGATTATCGGCATTATTTTGCTGATCGGCATCGTCAAGAAAAACGCAATCATGATGATCGACTTCGCATTGGACGCCGAACGCAACCGCGGTGTTGATCCTGAGACGGCTATCTACGAAGCCGCGCTGTTGCGCTTTAGGCCCATTCTGATGACCACGCTGGCTGCGTTATTCGGTGCGATACCGTTGATGTTGGCCGGCGGTTCCGGCGCGGAACTGCGTCAGCCGCTGGGTCTGGTGATGGTTGGCGGGTTGATGCTGAGCCAGGTGCTAACGCTGTTCACCACGCCGGTCATCTATCTCTACTTCGACCGTTTGGGTCGACGCTGGAGCCGTAAACCGGACGCTGCTGCCGACCTGGAGCAGGTTGACGTATGAACCTGTCCGGGCCGTTCATCCGTCGACCGGTGGCGACCATGCTCTTGAGCCTGGCGATCATGCTGCTCGGTGGCGTCGCCTTCAACTTGCTGCCAGTGTCACCGCTGCCTAACATGGATTTTCCGGTGATCGTGGTCTCGGCCAGCTTGCCGGGCGCGAGTCCGGAAGTCATGGCCGCGACCGTTGCCACGCCCTTGGAGCGCTCGCTGGGTACCATCGCCGGTATCAACACCATGAGCAGTCGCTCAAGCCTGGGCTCCACCCGGGTTATTTTGCAGTTCGACCTGAAACGCGACATCAACGGCGCGGCAAGGGAAGTTCAGGCGGCGATAAACGCTGCCCGCACCTTGTTACCCAGTGGTATGCGCAGCATGCCGACCTATAAAAAGGTCAATCCTTCCCAAGCACCGATCATGGTCCTGTCGCTGACCTCAGACGTGCTAGAGAAGGGTCAACTGTACGATTTGGCCTCGACGATCCTCTCGCAGAGCCTGTCGCAAGTGAACGGCGTTGGTGAAGTACAGATTGGTGGTAGTTCGCTACCCGCAGTGCGTGTCGAGCTGGAGCCGCAGTTGCTCAGTCAATACGGCGTGGCGTTGGATGATGTGCGTACCGCCATCGTTGCCGCCAACGTGCGTAAACCCAAAGGATCATTGGAAGATGCTGATCATCATTGGCAGATACAAGCCAATGATCAACTAGAGAAAGCCAAGGATTACGCACCGCTTATCATTCGCTATCAGAACGGCGCGGCACTGCGCTTGAGCCATGTTGCAAAGGTCACTGACGCGGTGGAGGACCGTTACAACAGCGGCTTCTTCAATGATAAACAAGCGGTGTTGCTGGTCATCAACCGTCAGGCGGGCGCCAACATTATTGAGACCGTGGCCCAGATCAAGGCGCAGCTCCCGGCCCTGCAAGCGGTGCTCCCGGCCAGCGTCAAACTGGACCTGGCGATGGACCGTTCACCGGTGATCAAGGCGACGCTGCATGAAGCCGAAACGACCTTGCTGATTGCCGTGGTGCTGGTCATTCTGGTGGTGTTCTTGTTCTTGGGGAATTTCCGCGCTTCGCTAATTCCGACACTCGCGGTGCCGGTGTCTTTGGTGGGCACTTTCGCCATCATGTATTTGAACGGCTTTTCGCTGAATAACCTATCGTTGATGGCGTTGATTCTTGCCACCGGACTGGTGGTGGACGATGCGATTGTGGTGCTGGAGAACATCTCGCGGCATATCGACAAAGGTGTTCCGCCGATGGAGGCTGCGTACCTCGGCGCCAAGGAAGTCGGTTTCACTTTACTGTCGATGAACGTGTCGTTGGTGGCAGTCTTCTTGTCCATTTTGTTCATGGGTGGGATTATCGCCAGCCTGTTCCGTGAGTTTTCTATCACCTTGGCGGCGTCGATCGTCGTCTCGCTGGTGGTTTCCCTGACATTGACGCCTATGCTCTGTGCGCGTTGGCTCAAACCTCACGACCCGGCTAAGGAAAATGCCCTGCAGCGCTGGAGTCGCGGTCTCAACGACCGCATGGTGGTCGGTTACGACCGCTCTCTTGGCTGGGTGTTGCGTCACCCGCGACTGACGATGTTGAGTTTGCTGATCACTATCGGCGTCAACGTTGCGCTTTACATTGTCGTGCCCAAGACCTTCATGCCGCAGCAAGACACCGGGCAGTTGATCGGTTTCATTCGTGGTGACGACGGTCTCTCGTTTGGGGTGATGCAGCCCAAAATGGAGACTTTCCGGCGTGCGGTGCTAGCTGATCCAGCGGTCGACACCGTAGCCGGCTTCGTCGGTGGCAATGGCGGCATCAGCAACGCCACCATTATCGTGCGACTAAAACCGATCAGTGAACGCAAGCTGTCCGCTGAAAAAGTCATTGAGCGATTGCGCAAGAACGTGCCGCTGGTTCCCGGAGCGCGGTTGTTCCTCCAAGCGGACCAAGACCTGCAGTTTGGTGGCGGTCGTGAGCAGACTACCTCGCAATACCAGTACATCTTGCAAAGCGGCGATTTGGCCAGCCTGCGCTTGTGGTATCCGAAAGTGCTTGAAGCACTAAAGTCTGTGCCAGAGCTGACAGCAATTGATGGCCGCGAAGGTCGCGGTGCACCACAAGTGACGCTGCAGATTGATCGCGACACTGCCAAGCGCTTGGGAATTGACATGAGTATGGTGACGGCGGTTCTGAACAACGCTTATAGCCAGCGGCAGATATCGACCATTTATGACCCGCTCAACCAGTATGAAGTGGTGATGGAGGTCAACCCCAAATACGCTCGGGACCCGGCGACGCTGGATCAGGTGCAGGTGATTACAACTGCAGGCCTGCGCATTCCGCTGTCGAGCATTGCGCACTACGAACGCAGCCTGGCAGATGATCGGGTGACCCATGACGGGCAATTCGCCTCCGAAGATATTTCCTTCGATTTGGCAGAAGGCGCGACCCTCGAACAAGCCTCGGCAGCGGTAGAGCGTGCGGTGGCCAAAGTTGGTTTGCCAACGGAAGTCATCGCGAAAATGGCCGGTGCCGCTGATACCTTCGCTGCAGCGCAAAAGACCCAACCGTTCATGATTCTGGGTGCGTTGGTGGTGGTATATCTGGTGTTGGGTATTTTGTACGAAAGCTATGTACACCCATTGACCATTCTCTCGACGTTACCCTCGGCAGGTGTTGGTGCCTTGCTGAGCATCTACCTGGTGGGGGGACAATTTAGTCTGATCTCCCTACTGGGCTTGTTCCTGCTGATCGGCGTGGTGAAGAAAAACGCCATTCTAATGATCGACTTGGCGCTGCAACTGGAGCGCGATCAGGGTATGAGCCCTTTGGACTCGATTCGTAGCGCCTGCCTGCAACGCTTGCGGCCGATTCTGATGACCACACTGGCTGCGATTCTGGGCGCTGTACCGTTATTGCTGAGCAGCGCTGAAGGTGCAGAAATGCGCCACCCTCTGGGCCTGACCATTATCGGCGGCTTGATCTTCAGCCAGATTTTGACCCTCTAC
>NZ_JAMFRV010000724.1 GCF_026224925.1 Pseudomonas sp.
GAATTGAGCGTGTACTCTCCCTGCGGCCAGATCCCGGGTTCGCGAGCCGCATCGGTCATTTCAAGTTCGGCCGAGAACTCCAGGCGGTTGCGGTCGGCATCGACCACCATGAAGAACAAGTTATTACCCGGCCCATGTCGACCGGGGCCGAAGAAAATACTGATGCGCTCCTTGGCGAAGCGGTCGCCCCAGTCCCGGATGTCATTCCACTCGTTGGTTTCGTAACAGTGGTGGTCCCATTCGTTTTTTGAGCCGCGGAAAAACGCCAGGGAATGATGCTCATCATCCGAGCGCAGGAAACACACCATGAGCTGGCCGGTCTGCTCATCAACGACATTGTCCGATACGGTAAACCCAACCGTATTGACGTAGAAATCGATCGTGGCCTCCAGTTCAGTGGTCTGGAACACCACGTGCTGCAGGCGGCCAGACATGCCTTGTCGGTCGGTGCCGGGATTGGTGCGGGACACGCCAAATATCGTTTGCCGACCCTGAGGGTCACGAATCAGAAACGCGCCCGGCTCGAGCAAGGGCGAGTGGCTGTCTTCAACAGTGCAGTCGCGTTCAATCAGGCGGCCGCGTAGTGCTGCCAGACGGGCTTGGTCACCCAGGTCGTAGGCGGAAGCGAGCAGACCACTGTGGTCGGCAGGAGAGACGAGCATGGCGCGTTTCGGGCCACTGAGAATCCAACTGCCGTCGGCCTGCACCTGGCTGTCCATATCCAGCATCCGCTGGTAGAAATCGATTTGCCGTTGCGGCTCTTTGCTCGCCAGGTGCAGGTAGCACAGGCGTGCAGGTGTGGAAGTCTGGAGTGTTGGCATAAACACCTCTGTAGCTTTAAAGGTTCAATGAAAGACTGGTGCGATGCTCGATTCGGTTTCGCTATTTTTCGCCACGGCGATGCCGAACAGCGACTGCAGCGATTCGGCAGCCTTTGTCTCGCCTGCCTTGTCGAAGATGGCTGCGATATAGCGATCCGGGCGCACCAGCAAAAACGTGTTTGAATCGCCCAGTATTCCTTTGAGCAAACCCTGGCGGTCATGCAACACCGTGCAGCCCGGAATCGAAGGCACTGTCTTGACGAACTCGGGAAGGATCAGAATGCGTTTAGCTTCAAGATGGTTCCAGAAGGAATGCTGGAGTTCATCAATACGTTGGCGGGTGTGGTCGCCGTACTGAATCAAGGCGAAACCGGCGCCGATGGCGTTGTCGAGTAGACGTTCGTGGCCATGGGCATCGGTGAGCATCGGTTGAGGGAACATTTGTCCGCAAGACAGTTTTCCAGCCTCACCTTCGGTTAGTACCAGCCCTTTAGTGAATCGAGGTTTAGGCTTGAAACGCATTTGCAGGAAGTAGTCCCGCAACGGTGGCAGCAGCCCGATCAGGGCGAATGCACCGCTTATCAAACGAGCTCGCAAGACGGTTGCCGGTGCCATGACCACACCGAGGTTCAAGGCCAGCTTGATCAGGGCCCAAGCGTGATCGCGACGCTCGCTTTCGTAAGACAGTAGAGCGGTTTCAGCCATTTTCCCCTTCAGTACGCCGATCAGCTTCCAGGCCAGGTTATGGGCATCGCGAACACCGCTGTTCATGCCCTGTCCGGCATAGGGCGGGGTCAGATGCGCGGCATCGCCGGCGAGAAACACGCGGTCCACTTGCCACCGCTCGGCGACCCGAGCGTGGAATGTGTAAACGGTCTTACGCACGACGGAAACCGGGGCGTTGCCCTTGAATGGGTGAAGCAATGCTTGCAGGCGAGTTTCGCTGAGCATTTGCTCATCCGTCTCGTCCGGCTTGAGCAGGAATTCGAATCGGCGAGTGCGGTGGGGGCCAGGGACTTCAACGACAGGACGGCGGGCATCGCAATAGACGCGTGTTTGCCAGAACGGGTCGTCATCTTGATCGGTATCGACCACCAACCAGCGCGAGGAGAAACTCGAGCCAACCATCTCAATCCCGAGTTGCTTGCGCACCGGGCTACGACCGCCGTCGCAGGCGACCAGATAGGCTGCGTTGACTTCTACTATTTCGCCATCGGCGTCACGAATCAGCGCGCGCACACCGTGGTTGTTTTGACTGAACTCCAGCAGCTCATGGCTAAACCGAGCTTTCAGGCTGGCAAAGCGCTCGAGACCGGCCTTTAAGGTGCCCTCGAACAGCGGCTGGCGGAATGCATTGCGCTTTGGGAAGCCATACAGTTTGCCGGTGGGCTCAACTTTGCCGAAGCAACGGCCACCGGGCCGAGTGAAATAATGCACGCCGTAGCCGGGCACCACATCATGCAGCACTGCTTGGTCCAGACCCACCGCCTGCATGGTGCGCAAGGACTCATCGTCGATCGAAACAGCACGCGGTTCGGTTACGGTGCCGGGCTTGCGATCGATGATCAACGTGTCCACATTGGCTTGGCCAAGCAGGTTGGCCAGGGTCAGTCCCGTAGGACCGGCACCGATGATCAGGACGTCGGTGTTGATGCGTTTTAGGGTTGTCATTGTTGTTCCCTTTCGGATGGCTCAGTCCAGCTGCTTGGGACGATTGGCAAGCGCCGCCATGAGCAGCGACAGGTTCTCCGCCAGGGCAAGGATCTGCTGCCC
>NZ_JAMFRV010000725.1 GCF_026224925.1 Pseudomonas sp.
GCCAGCCCGCCAGTTGGAAGGCCACCACTGAACTGGCGTACTGAAATGCGGCCGCGGACTGAATCTCCCCGCGTGACCAACCAAACGCTTCCTGCAATGGCAGCACCAACGTCCCGAAGGCGTAGATCGGTGCAACACCCACCGAAGTGGCAATGCCTATCAGCGCGAGGATCAGGACCCTCCAGCCCTGCCCGAACTCAGCCCAGTCGACCGCGATCGAAATCTTGGGTTTGTCAGTGGACGTGACCATCGAGCGACTCCTTTTCTTGTTTTTGTGAGGCCGGCGGGGGAGGTGCGGTTATTCCTTCCATCGCCAGGTGCATTCCAGCGAGATAACCGAAGGTCAGACTCAAGGTGTTGTTGGCGCCATTGCCCGGCGCACGACCGCGCCATAGTGAGTTCATGTCCAGGCCAACCGCATGCAGGCCAGGGATCGGTTGGTCATGGGTGTCTAGTACTCGGGCTTTTTGATCGATGCGCAGACCGACGGTGGTGGTTGAATCGCCGGGAAAAATCTTCACTGCGTAAAACGGGCCATCGCTGATCGGCCCCAGACATGGATTGGGTTTATGTGCTGGATCACCCAGAGGTAGATCGCCCTTGTCGCGACCGCGGTGGAAGTCGTCATCCACCCCCGTTATTGCCTGGGCATTGAAGCGGGTCACGCTTGCCAGCAGGTTATCGGGGCTCACACCGATGAGTATCGCGAGAGCTTCCAGCGTTGGTGCTACGAGAATGTAACCAGCGCCGATCAACCGCTTCAGCCCCCAACCACCGGGTCGCACCAAACCCAGACCGTACTTCTTGATGAATCGATGGTCGCAGATCAAATGCGCCGGTACCGAGCCGGTCCGGTGCATCGCCTCTACAAGGTTGGTGGTTGCTTCATTGCCGAAACGCTGGCCCTGCTGATTGACGGCGATGCACCCCGGTTTGCCACGGTCCATGTATAAATGCGGAAATTTACGCAACTTGCCATTGGCCTGCCGTAATACCGAGACCACGACCCACCCGGCATTGCTCAGGTTATCTCCATCGAAGCGTCCCCCCACGCTTTGTGCCTGCTGCAGCCCGTCGCCGGTATTGCCTTCTGGCACCAGCGAAACGTGGTGCTCGGCAAACGGAAAATACTGCCGACGCATCACCTCGTTGGCGGAAAAACCGCCCGTGGCCAGTACCACCCCGCGTCGTGCACGGATTTCGATGGGCTGTCCTTCTCGCAGTGCAACCACACCTTTGATCGCCCCACCTTCACTGATCAACTCCAGCATCGGCGTGTCCTTCCACAACTCGACGCCGGCATCCAGTGCTGAGCGCAGTAATCTGCCCGCCATCGCGTTACCCATTGTCAAGCGCGTGCCTCGCGGGTGACGCAGACGGTCGAAGGCGAAGCGCAGCGCCAGCCTGGCGATATGTTTAAAGGAGCTGAAAGATTGAGTGACCCGCGTGATATGCGGCATGTCGGCAATCGAGAACATCATCCCGCCCGGCGCGTTGAACTCAGTCAGCGGCGGCCGTAATTGTGGGAAATAGTCTTCCAACTCGCGACCGTCGAATTCCACCGGACACAGCAATCGCCCATCAGTCGACGCCCCGAGGACGTGCGGATGCCAATCGGCGAAACCGCGCTGCACGGCAAACCGTACGCAAGTGTGATCATGCAGGTAATCAACCATGCGTGGCGCGGCATCGATGAATGCACGCAGCAAATCCCTACGCACGGTCGGCCCCACTACTTCCTCGGCATACTGCAACGCCAACTGAGGGTCATCAATGAGCCCGGCTTCGCTGGCGAGGCTGTTGCACGGCACCCAAACTCCACCTCCGGACAGCGCAGTAGTGCCACCGAAATACTCGGTCTTTTCCAGCAGCAGCACGCGCATTCCCTGAGTGGCGGCAACTACGGCTGCGGTCAGGCCCGCACCGCCGGACCCGACCACTACGACATCGGTTTCAATAGTTTGCTTGTCGGTCATTGCGTCGATTCCTTTCCCCGCGGGTGCAGATTCGCTTCGGCGTAGTGCGGTTGGCAGCTGTTCTTGCCTCCGTTGATTTCGATGCATTCGCCGGTGATGTAGCCCGACTCGTCCGACGCCAGAAATGCGGTCAGCGCCGCGATATCTTCGGGCGTGCCCAAGCGCGGTGTGAGTACGTAATGGCTGGCAATCGCCAGGATATCCGGGGCAGTGGCGCGCATAGCCGGCGTGACAATGACCCCCGGTGCGATGGCGTTGCAGCGCACACCTTGGCGGCCATACTGCGCAGCGATGTAACGGCTCATATTGATCACCGCTGCCTTGCTGGTGCCGTAGGCGATGCGCACTCTGTCACCGCGTAAGCCCGAGCCCGACGCCGTATTGATGATCGATCCGCCGCCGGTTTTGATCATGTGCGCAATGGCGAAGCGGCAACTGAGCATGTAGCCGGTCAGATTCACGTCGAGGGTCTTGTGCCAGATATCCAGCGGGATCTCCAGCAAGCTCAGGTCTTGACCGTGCGTCTCGGGATCGGTGATGGCGGTGTTGTTGTGCAGAATGTCCAGCCGACCGAAGTGCCGCACCGTTTGCTCGACCATGGCCTCGATACTGCCGGCATCGGCGGCGTCGAACCAGACCGCCAGGCCGTTGCCACCCAGTGCCGCCGCAGCGCGTTCGGCGGCTTGCAAGTTGATGTCGGCGCACACTACTTTCGCGCCTTCGCTTGCCAGTCGCAGGGCGGTCGCGGAACCAATCCCGCCGCCGCCACCAGTGATGATTGCCACTTTGCCTTCTAGTCGCTTCATCGTATGTCCTCATGCCGTTCGGGGTTCATCGGTAAGCAGCGGCTCAACGCTGGGTCTCTCTGGCGACGATGGCTTCGGGGTTCATCGCCACGTTAGGCGGCGCCTGGTTGACGAAGGTCATGCTTCCGATGAGGAAATCGTTGATGACGCCGTACATGTTTTTGTTGAAGTCGAAGATGGCGTTCTTGGTCGCGTATGGAATGTCCTTGTCGTAGATCTGCACCCCGGCCATGTACATCGAGCGGTACAAGTGGCCTTGCTGATCCCAAGCGTCATACAGTCCGGCGCCGAAGGTGTCTTCGTCGATGTAGTAGCGACGCTTGTTGTAAACGTGGCGCATGCCGGGCTTGAGGGTCGCTTCCACCACATAGACGCGATGCAGTTCCCAGCGCTCGACTGCCGGGTTGACGTGGTTCTTCATGAATTGCTCGGCGGGCTTGATGCCGAAGTACCACTTGTAGGCGTTGTACGGGATGTACATCTCCTGGCGACCGACCAGTTTGAAATCGAAACGGTCCTGACTGCCGCAAAACATCTGCAGTTCGTCGAACAGGGTCACACCGCCCTGACTGGCGACTGGCGTGTCATAGGCGAACTCTGGCGCGAGCTTGACCCTCCGTTGTCCCGGCGAATAGCTCCAGGCACGACGTGGTTTCTGGGTCGGATCAAGGAAATCAGAGATACCGCTCATCTCACCAGCACGCCGCGCAGGCTCGGTATTGATGGTCCACACGCGGGTGTAGACGCCGGGGTCGCGATCAGTGAGCTGGGTCTGGTAATAGGGGGACTCTTCGTAGCCCTCCTGCTGTGCGGCTTTGGTTATGCTGCCGTTGGCGTCGACAATCCAACTGGTGTGGCGGTCCGCCATGCCGGTCGGACCGGTCTTGTAGCGTAACAATTGGTTCC
>NZ_JAMFRV010000726.1 GCF_026224925.1 Pseudomonas sp.
CACCGCGATCTTGACCAGCCTCAACGAACGCCGCCGCGAGATGGCGATTCTACGCTCCGTGGGCGCCCGGCCTTGGCATATTGCCAGTTTGTTGATTCTCGAAGCCTTTGCCCTGGCCTTGGCGGGTGTGGTCAGTGGCGTGGTCTTGTTGTACGTCGGGATCGCGGCGGCGCAAGGTTACGTGCAGTCCAATTACGGGCTGTTCTTGCCACTGTCGCTGCCTAGCGAATATGAATGGACACTGCTCGGGGGTATTCTGGCTGCCGCGCTGTTGATCGGTACCGTGCCCGCATGGCGCGCCTACCGCCAATCACTGGCTGACGGTTTGTCGATTCGTTTATGAGGGTTTCCACCATGTCGCGTCCACTGCTAGCGCTGTTACTGCTGATTGCGCCGTTACTGGCCGCGACGCCCACGTGGGCCGCAGATGCGCAGCCGCGTGATTTGACCTGGGAGCAGATGATCCCGCCCGATGCGCCGAAACTGCCGCCGCAAACCGCGCCGATTCATAACCTGTCAGGCATGGCCGACGCGTTGTCGGCGGAGTCAGCGCCCGCGGCCAAACAGCAGGCGCCCTCAGCCCCCGTGGTCAAAGCGCTCAACGGTCAGCACATCCGCTTGCCGGGCTATATCGTGCCGCTGGAAGTCACCGAAGAAGGCCGGGTGACGGAATTTTTACTGGTCCCGTATTTCGGCGCCTGCATCCACGTGCCGCCACCGCCGTCGAACCAGATCGTTTACGTGACCAGCAAAGTCGGGGTGAAACTTGACGAGCTGTATCAGCCGTATTGGATCGAGGGCTCGATGAAAGTCGAAGCGTCGACCAGTGAGCTTGCCGATGCCGGCTACAAAATGGCGGCTGAGAAAATCTATGCGTATGAGCTGCCGGATTCTTGAGCTCTGTCCATCGCTTTTACAAATATCTTGATCTTCCGTGGGACCGAATTCATTCGGGAAATGGGGTATCGCGGATCTTCAGACAAACCGCGGCGCTTTCTTCCCGAATAAATTCGGTCCCACGGGTAGTTTGAAATCCCCTTTGAATCACCCGGCGTCTCGCCATCCATTTTATTGAGCTGGGTCAAAAGGCCCACGGCAGTCGCGCCCTACCATTAGACATCGCCACAATTAATCGTCTAATGGAGCTTTCATGCACAAGTCACTGCTCGGCGCGTCTCTTTTTGCGCTGGCGCTCAGCGCCTCCCTCGTCGCACAGGCCCACGAAGCCGGCGACATCATCGTTCGTGCCGGTGCGGCGACGGTGAGCCCCAATGAAGACAGCGGCAATCTGAAACTGGATGGCGCCAAAGTTTCCGGCACCAAAGCGACCCTCGACAGCGATACCCAGCTCGGATTGGCGGTGGCGTACATGCTCACCAACCATTTCGGCATCGAGCTGTTGGCGGCCACGCCGTTCCAGCACACGGTCGGTGTCAAAGGCCTCGGCCCGGCATTGGATGGCAAGTTGGGTGACATCAAACAACTGCCGCCAACCTTGTCGTTGCAGTACTACCCATTGGAAACGACATCGAAGTTTCAGCCCTACGTCGGTGTGGGCTTGAACTACACGGCGTTTTTTGGCGGCGACCTGACCAGCCAGCGCAAGGACGAAGGCTTCAGCAATCTAAAGGTCCAGAATTCAGTCGGGATTGCCGGGCAGTTGGGTGCCGATTACATGCTGACCGACCGAGTAATGCTTAACGCCTCGGTCTGGTATATCGACATGAGCACCAAAGCCACGGTCGACGGCCCCACCGCACTGGGCGTCGGCCAGACCAAGGTCAGTGTGGACGTAGATCCGTGGGTCTACATGGTTGGCTTGGGCTACAAGTTTTAACCTCACACACCGCGTCGAGGCTTTCCCGAATAAATTCGTTCCCACAGTTGATATGCGATCTTCTGTGGGACCGAATTCATTCGGGTATTTTTTCAGCGCCCCAAAAGCCGAGCCAGCCCAACACTCAACGGTGTCGGCTGCGGAAACTCAAAGCGCTTCAGCAAGCGACTGTTGTTAGCCCGTGAATGGCGGATATCCCCCGAGCGCGCCGGCAAGTAACTCACCTCTGGCAAACGCCCAATCACCTGCGATAACGCCTCCAGCAACTGGTTCAGCGTAGTCGCCTGATTGAGACCAACGTTGATAGCCCCCACCTCGACTTCCGGCAACTCCAGCGCCTGCACCAACACTGCAGCCAAATCACCCACGTAAACGAAATCACGGGTTTGCTCGCCGTCGCCAAAAATCGCGATGGGCAGGCCTTTTTCAGCGCGCTCACAGAAAATGCTGATCACACCGGAGTACGGCGACGATGGGTCTTGGCGTGGGCCAAATATATTGAAAAATCGAAACATCACCGGCTCCAGCCCATGCTGGCGACGATAGAAGTCCAGATAATACTCGCTCGATAGCTTGTCTGACGCATACGGCGTCAACGGCGACTTAGCCGTGTCTTCATCGATGGACTCGCCTTCGCCGTTGTTGCCGTACACCGCCGCACTCGACGCAAACAAGACGCGCTTGATCCCGGCCTGACGCATGGCTTCGCACACGTTCAAGGTACTGATGAAGTTGCTTTGGTGGGTGCGAACCGGATCGTCCACCGATGCCTGTACCGAAGCGACGGCGGCCAAGTGCGCGACGGCCTGACACCCGATGGCAGCGCGAGCCACCAACGCGGCATCGGCGACGTCGCCTTCGATCAATTCCAGACGTGGATTTTCCAGCGCAAGGTTGCTGCGCTTGCCGGTGGACAGGTCATCGAGGACGCGCACGGCATAGCCTTTGGCAAGCAGTGCGTCGACTAGGTGCGAACCAATGAAGCCGGCGCCGCCGGTGATTAAAACAGGAGCATCAAGCATGGCGATAGTAACGGTCCAGTAGGCTTGGCAAGCCTGCACGCCAGGCGCGCGGCTTGATACCAAAGGTATGGAGGATTTTTTTGCAGGCGAGCACGCCGTGTTGTGGCTCCTCGGCAGCATCGGCCCGAGCGGCATGGGCCTGTGCGGTCGGTGCTTCAATCGCCAGCGGGTGCAACAAACGCGCTTCGGTCAAAATCGCCTGCCCCAGCGCCAGCGGCGTGGTCGCTTCGTGGCCGGCGTAGTGATAGGTACCCCACAGCGGCGCCGCGCAATCGAGTTGTTTGAGCACCGAGATAATGACCCTGGCCGCATCATCGACCGGTGTCGGGTTGCCACGGCGGTCATCGGCCATGAGCAATTCCTGCGGTTGCTCGGCGTGTTTGAGCAATCGCCCCAGCACGCCGTCGCCGCTGTCATCCAACAACCAGCCGAAGCGCAACAGCACATGTTGCGGGCAGGTAGCGCGCACACTTTGTTCAATTCGCCACAATGCTTGACCCCGTTGCCCCAACGGCACCGGCTCGTCTTTTTCGCTATAAGCAGTCGCCCGCGAGCCATCGAACACTCGATAGCTGGAAGGCTGCAACAACGTAATGTTGTGGTGCTGGCACAGTTCGGCAAGGCGCTCGACGGAGCGTTCTTGGCCAGCCAGCCGTACATCGCTCACGGTCTCCGCCTGAAACCAGTCGAAGTAATAAGCAAGATTGATCAAAGCATCAGGGCGGGTGTCATCAAGCAGTTGCGTCAGGCTCGCAGCATCCCAACCGTTTTCCGGTGGGCGCGGTGCGAGGAAACCAACATCTTCCTCGGCACCAAGACGAATCAGCGCCTGCCCAAGGGCATTCCCGCCGCCCAACAGCATAAGGCGCATTCGCATAGAGTCAGCAGGCTCGCTATCAGAATCAGTTTAAAAAAAATCAATAAAAACGTCTGCAAACATAACACGTTGATCCCTATCTCCCAAGAGGCGCCCGGCCTGTATGGGTTTGCGTATTTTTTTGCATCCAAAACGATGGGGCCAAGACAGCCTAAGCCTTTTGGCAGGAGACGCTTGCATCTTGACTGTGCCGCCCGCATAAATCGTTGATGAATCTTCTCACCCTCCCCGACCCGGTCCTGAGCGAGTTTCACCCTGCGGTCAGCACCTGGTTTAACGCCACGTTCCCGGCAGTGACCACGGCCCAGGCCCGCGCGTGGCCGCTGATCAAGGCGCGGCGTTCAACCTTGATCGCCGCGCCAACCGGTTCAGGCAAAACCCTGACGGCGTTTTTGGCGGTGCTTGATGACCTGGTTCATCACGGTTTGGCCAATGGCGGCGAGCTGCCGGACCAGACCTTTGTGGTCTATGTCTCACCGCTCAAAGCGCTGTCCAACGACATCCAGATCAACCTGCAAAACCCGCTGGCCGGAATTACCGAACAACTGGCACGGATGGGTCTGCCCGAACTGCGCATCACCACGGCTGTGCGTACCGGTGATACCCACCAGAAAGAACGCACTGCGATGCGCAAGACCGCGCCGCACATTCTGGTGACCACCCCCGAATCGCTTTACGTATTGCTGGGCTCCGACTCCGGTCGACGCATGTTATCGACTGTCCGCACGGTGATCGTCGACGAGATCCATGCCATCGCGTCGAGCAAGCGTGGCAGCCATCTGGCACTCAGTCTGGAGCGCTTGCAGGCCTTGTGCGACAAGCATCAGGGCGGTGAGCCGTTGTTGCGCATCGGTCTGTCGGCCACGCAAAAACCCATCGAGCGTGTGTCGAGGTTTCTGGTGGGCAGCGATCCGCTCAAACGGCCGTGCGCCATCGTCGACATTGGCCATGCTCGGCCACGGGATCTGGCCATCGAAGTGCCGCCTGTGCCGCTAAGCGCAGTGATGGCCAACGATGTGTGGGAGTTGGTGTATGACCGGCTTGCACAACTGGCCCGTGAACACCGCACCACGCTGATTTTCGTCAACACCCGGCGCATGGCCGAACGCTTGGCTCGGCATCTCAGCGAGCGGCTGACGAAAGAGGCGGTTGCCGCGCACCACGGCAGCCTGGCAAAAGAGCAGCGCCTGGACGCCGAACAACGACTCAAGCGCGGCGACTTACAAGTGCTGATCGCCACCGCCTCGCTGGAGTTGGGGATTGATATCGGCGATGTCGACCTGGTCTGTCAGATTGCATCGCCGCGCTCTATCGCCGCGTTCCTGCAGCGGGTTGGCCGCTCCGGACATCAGGTCGGCGGCACCCCCAAAGGTCGCTTGTTCGCGACATCCCGCGATGATCTGATCGAATGCACCGCGCTGCTCGATTGCGTGCGCCGTGGCGAGTTGGACACCCTGCTGATCCCCACTGCGCCGCTGGATGTTTTGGCACAGCAGATCGTTGCCGAAGTCAGTTGCGAAGAATGGCAGGAGCAGGCGTTGCTGGACATGGTACGTCAGGCATCACCCTACGCCGAGCTGGATGAAGCTCATTTTCAGGCACTGTTGCGCATGCTCGCCGAAGGTTACAGCGGCCGCCAAGGGGTACGCAGCGCTTACCTGCATCGCGACGCGATGACCCGTACTTTGCGCGGACGACGCGGCAGCAAACTAACCGCGGTCACCAGTGGCGGGACCATTCCGGACAATGCCGACTACAGTGTGATACTCGAACCTCAGGCGCTAAACATCGGCACGGTGAACGAAGACTTCGCCGTGGAAAGTATTGCCGGCGACGTGTTCCAGCTGGGCAACACGTCGTATCGCATCTTGCGCGTAGAAACGGGCCGAGTGCGGGTTGAGGACGCCCACGGTCAATCGCCGACGATCCCGTTCTGGCTCGGTGAAGCCCCGGGGCGCAGTGCGGAACTGTCGTTCGCCGTGGCGCGGTTGCAGGCGCACATCGATGAACTGCTAGGCGCCAGCCCCGGCGATTTACAGCCGTGCATCGATTGGCTCATGAATACGCTGGGGCTGGACGTGGGCAGTGCTGAACAATTGGTGGACTACCTGGCCCGTACGCGCTTGGCGCTGGGTGCCTTGCCGTCCCAAGACACGTTGCTGATGGAGCGGTTTTTCGACGAGTCGGGCGGTACCCAACTGATTATCCACACGCCCTTTGGCAGTCGAATAAACCGTGCCTGGGGGCTGGCGCTGCGCAAACGCTTTTGTCGCACCTTCAATTTCGAGCTGCAAGCGGCAGCCAGCGAAGACGCTATCGTATTGTCGTTGTCCACCAGCCACAGCTTCGAACTGGACGACGTCTGGCGCTACATCAAGGCTAACAATGGTGAACATCTACTGATTCAAGCGGTATTGGATGCGCCGTTGTTTGGCGTGCGTTGGCGCTGGAGCGCCAGCATCGCGTTGGCCCTGCCCCGTTACAGCGGTGGACGAAAAGTAGCGCCGCAACTGCAACGCATGAAGAGCGAAGACCTGATCGCCACGGTGTTTCCAGACCAGATCGCGTGCCTGGAGAACGTGGTCGGCGAGCGTGAAATTCCCGACCATCCGCTGATAGAACAGACCCTCGACGACTGCCTGCACGAGGCCATGGATTGCGAAGGATGGCTGACCCTACTGCGGCGCATGGAGAGCGGCGATGTACGCTTGATCAGCCGGGATTTGCCCGCGCCCTCACCGTTGGCTGCGGAGATTCTGAATGCGCGGCCGTTTGCGTTTCTGGACGACGCGCCGCTGGAAGAGCGCCGCACTCAAGCAGTGCTCAACCGGCGCTGGAGCGATCCCAGCTCCACCGACGATCTAGGCGCGCTGGATGCCGATGCGATTGCCGCAGTCGGCGAAGAAGCCTGGCCGCAGCCGCAGACCCTCGATGAAATGCACGAAGCGTTGATGACCCTGAGTTGCGTCAGCGGTGCCGAGGCTCGTGAGCATCCGCAGTGGTTGGGATGGCTTGAGGCCTTGGCTAACAGTGGCCGCGCAACGCGCTTACAAGTCAGCCCGGACGGCGCCTTGTGGTTAGCCCTCGAACGCCTGACCTGCTTGCGTGCGGTATATCCACAGGCAGAAATGCACCCGCCGTTACACGCGTTAGATGGGTTCGATGAGTCGTGGAATGAGGACGAGGCCACCGTGGAAATCGTCCGTGCGCGCCTTGCTGGTTTTGGTCCATTGTCTGTGGCGGCGATAGCCGAACCTCTGGCGTTGCCTGTCGCTCGGGTGGCCCAGGCACTGGCTCGACTGGAAAGCGAAGGCTACGTACTGCAGGGTCGCTTCAGCCCCGGAACGCTTGATGATCAATGGTGCGAGCGGCATTTACTGGCGCGCATTCATCGCTATACGGTGAAGCGCCTGCGGCGGGAGATCGAGCCGGTCTCGTTGCAGGATTTCATGCGATTTCTGTTCGATTGGCAGCACCTGTCCAGCGTTACCCGCAGCCAAGGTAAGGCGGCGCTGCCTCAAGTGGTTGAGCAATTGGAAGGCTATTGCGCAGCGGCGAGCGCTTGGGACAGCGATATTCTTGCGGCCCGACTCAAGGACTATTCGCTGACCTGGCTCGATGAGCTGTGCCGCTCGGGTAAAACAGTGTGGATGCGATTGGCCCCGCGCAACAAAACCGGCAGTGCGGCGTTGCGCAGTACGCCCATCGTCTTGTTACCGCGCAGCCAAGTGCGCTTGTGGAGCGAGCTGACGGAACAACCGCCGCCGTCGGAACTGTCACTGCGCGCACAAAAAGTCCATGCCGCACTGGCCAGCCACGGCGCGTTGTTTTTTGATGAGCTGGTACAAGAAGCCCACTTGCTGCGCACCGAGCTAGAGAATGCGCTGCAAGAATTAGTCGGTGCCGGATTGATAAATGCAGACAGCTTTGCCGGGTTACGGGCGCTGATCACCCCGGCCAGTAAGCGCTCGGCACACACCAGCCGACGTAACCGCGGTGCGTTTATTGGTGGTATGGACGATGCCGGGCGCTGGGCTTTGTTGCGGCGTTCGCCTGTTGCAGAGCCCAATGAAACCGCTCGGTATAAAAACACTGCGCCGCAAACCCTCGAACATGTGGCCATGACCCTGCTTCGACGCTACGGCGTGGTGTTTTGGCGGGTGCTGGAGCGTGAAGCGGACTGGTTGCCGAGTTGGCGTGAACTGTTGCGCACGTTTCATCGACTGGAAGCGCGCGGCGAGATTCGTGGCGGACGGTTTATCAGTGGTCTGGCGGGTGAACAGTTTGCGTTGCCGGAAGCCATTCCGTTGATGCGGGAAGTTCGTCGGCGACCACTGGATGGCAGTTTGATCAGCCTGTGCGGCGCTGATCCGCTGAATCTGGTGGGCACCCTGCTGCCCGGCAACAAAGTACCGGCGCTGGCAGGCAATCGATTGGTCTATCGCGATGGGATTCCAGCCGCAGCCATTATCGCCGGCAAACCGCAGTATTGGTTGGAGCTGGACCCGCAAGCCACGGCGCTGCTTAGGGATCGGTTGCTGCATTAAAACCGTGTCGCCTGCTTCCCGAATGAATCCGGTCCCACAGATTTGAACTTCCCGCTGTAGGTCTTTACGTAGGCGCGGGGCTTTCTGATCCATCACCGTTGGTGACGGTGGGTTTGGCCGGTGCGGGCTGCTGGTCTGCGCCGCTGTTCTCGCCATGCGGACTCATGACCATCTGTGGATAAGTTTGGGCGAAGCGAACGTCCGGGGTTTTATCCACAAGCCGTTTCAAGCGTTCATTGAACGCACGGCTGACACCATATTGCCCACCCGAGACAGTTCGAAATTGCGCCGTCAGCACAATCCCGTTGAGGTCCATGCGGTCCAGCCCGAACACTTCAAGCGGCCCTTGCAGGTTGCTATTGAGCAACACGTCGTCGCTGATGGAACTGCCCGCTTCACGAATCAACGCGGTGGCGGAGTCGATGTCCGTGTCGTACGTGAACTGGATAGCAAAGAACGCATACGCAAATTGCCGCGATTGGTTGGTCACCGCCTTGATCTGGCCGAACGGCACAGAGTGCACGAAGCCTTTGCCATCCCGTAAACGCAGGGTGCGGATGGTCAGGCTTTCAACCGTTCCAGAATGCCCGGAATCCAGTACCACCCAATCGCCGATGGAAATAGTGTCTTCAATGATGATGAACAGGCCGGTGATCACGTCCTGTACCAACTGCTGCGAACCAAAACCAATTGCCAGCCCGACCACACCGGCACCCGCCAATAGCGGCGCGACATTGATCCCAAGATTGGCCATGGTGGTGATGGTGCAAATCACCAGCAGGATGATTTTTATCGCGTTGCGCAGCAGCGGCAAAATCGTTTTTATTCGGGTGCTGGGCTGGTGCGATGAGCGTTTATTGATCGGTGGCTTCAGGGCTTCCTGGATCGCCGTATCGAGGATCACCCACAACAGCCACGTGACCAGAAAAATCAGGCCAATCCGGCTGAGTGAATCACTGATGGCCCGGCCGACAGTATTGCCTTGGGCGAACTCCAGCAGCGAGAACCCCCAAATCCGCCCCAGCACCTCGATGAAGGTGATGGCCAGAACAATTCGCAACACCGCATGCAGCAGGCTTAACAGCCGCGTTTTATAGACATGATCGCTGCGATCATCGGCCTCGTTGGGTTTGAACAGATGCTGGAACACCGTGCTCAAAAATACCGTAGCGATCAACAACACGGTGGTCAGCAATGCACAGCGCAGCGCCTTCTGGCTGTCTTCACCCGCGCCGATCAAATGAATCGCCGACACCACAATCATCAGCAGAATCGGCAAATACCAGACACTGGAAAAGATCTTCAACGACTCTTGCAGCGCCGGTTGGCGCAAACGGCCCGCCAACGAGCGGTTTCGAATCAAGTGCGCGACCGGCCGACGCAATTTGATCACCAGCATACAAAACACCACCGAGGCGAACAGCCCGGTGAACACCGCGATGCTGGCGGTGACGTTGCTGCCCAGTTGGCGGGATATTTGCGGACTGGTGAGCGCATCACTCAAGGCCGCAAGAAAGCCGATCATGAACAGTG
>NZ_JAMFRV010000071.1 GCF_026224925.1 Pseudomonas sp.
GCGGGCAGCGATGAGCAGCGCGCCGCTGACCTGAACGATGCCTTGGCCGACCCTGATATTCGTGCGGTGATCTGTAACCGTGGCGGTTATGGCGTGCAGCGCATTATCGAACACCTGGATTTCGCCGCCGTACTACGCGACCCGAAGCTGGTACTGGGCTTTTCCGACATTACAGCGCTGCACGCCGCACTGTGGCGCAACGCGCGGCTGGCGACAATCCATGGTCCGGTGGGAGCGCAGCTAGAGCGCGGCGGTCTGACCAGTAGCAGTGTCAAACACACGCTGATGACCACCGAACCCATGCTCATAAAGGCTGACCCCAAGGAAGCCACAGCAAGCGTGCGCACCAAAGGCATCGTCAATGGCCTGTTGCTGGGCGGCAACCTGAGCATGCTCAGCACCTCGGTTGGCACACCGTTTATGCCTGATCTGGACGGTGCAATCCTGTTGCTCGAAGACGTAGGCGAATCCGCCTACCGGGTGGATCGGATGCTCACTCATTTGCGCAATTGCGGTATTTTGCAACGGGTCGCCGGGGTTGCGGTGGGGCAATTCAGTGAGCCGGTCGGTGTGTCTGGGCAAATCAGCCTATCGGACGTGCTCAACGAGCGATTGGGCGATTTTGGCATTCCCGTATTGGGCGGATTGTCCATCGGTCATGGTGATCCCAACATCGCCGTGCCGCTGGGGACTTTCGCTACGCTGGACGCCGATGCCGGGACCTTATGGGTGGCGCCGGCGTGCTGCTGAGGCGTTGCGGAGCGATGGTTCAAGGCATAGCCGACCAATAGCATTCTAAAAACGACGGCCACCTAGCTTTTTGCCATTATTCAGGCGTCAGAGGCTTGTGCTGGCACGGTCCCATTGAGAATCTGCATATGCATAGAACGGCTTGATCAATAGCCTGAGCACCTTTGACATTCGAACGGGGATTGAGCGCTATGATTTCGGCCGTGCAAGGACGTTTTGCCAATCTTGGGATGGCGAAGAAACTGGGGATTGGTTTTACCCTGGTTCTATTGCTGACCGCGCTCGTTGCTGCGATTGGTGTCTGGTCATTGCAAACCATTAGCGTACGTTTCGATGGACTTAAGCAGATGTCGGCGCTCAATAGCGGCCTGCTTAAAGTGCGCTTGCAAGAGCAGGATTACGCGCTGCACGGCGATCCGAAAGTGGTCGAAAGCCTGCACGCTGGTGTGGATGCGCTGCAGGCACTGGCCGAGCAACTCAAAGGCCAATCGGCTGCCAATCAAACCATGGGCCAGGTACAAACCGCGCTCGCGGCGTACCGAAAATCCTTCGACCAATTCGTCAGCATCAGCCAAAGCAAAGACCTGGCGCTGGAAATGGCCAGTTGGTCAGTGTCCAGCGTGGCCAACAATCTGGACGTGCTGCAAAGTGGATTGGCCGATGACGGCGCCTATGCGCTGAAAGAATCCCAAGGCAAGGACGGTGCTGAGTTTCTCGAACAGGCCAACCAGGTCAGCCAAGTGTCGCGGTTGATGTTGCAGGCCATGGACGAGGCACGGATTCGCCTGGATCAAAGCCGCAAACAAGGCTCTGGCGAGCCGCCTAAAGAAGGCAAGATCGAACAGGCGGATCAGGCCTTGGTGCTGGCTGAACAATTGAAAGGGTCGATCAAAGATGCGGGTTACCTGACCGTTTTGGCCGAATGCGGCACCCATATCGCCAACTTCACCGAAAAATTGAACGAATACACTGGGTTGCTCGCCAACGAAGCCCAAGTCAACGTGCAGCTCGCCGACAACGCCAAGCAAGTGGTGCAGCGCGTCAACGAGGCGTACGCAGCCCAGGATCAGGCAATGCAGGCGCAACTCAAAACCAATTCAATGCAGATCATTGGCTCATCGGTGCTGGCATTGTTGGTCGGCCTGATTGCCGCATGGGCCATCACTCGTTTGATCGTATCGCCACTGCGCAGCGTCATTCGTGCCGCACAGCAGATCGCTTCCGGTGACTTGAGTGCCACGGTACAGGTGAAGCGCCATGATGAGATCGGCCAGTTGATGCTTGCCATGCAACAGATGGGCGCCAGTTTGAGCGGTATCGTCAGTGGTCTACAGGCGGGTATCGAGCAGTTGGCGACTTCCGCTCATTCACTATCGGCAGTCACTGAGCAGACCAATCTGGAGGTCAATAGCCAGCGCGAAGAGACCGAGCAGGTGGCCACGGCCATGAATCAAATGACGGCGACCGTGCATGATGTGGCGCGCAACGCCGAAGAAGCTGCGCAGGCAGCGCAAACCGCCGATGACAAGGTTGAAAGCGGTCAGCAGGTTGTTCGTCAAAGCATGCAGCGGATTGAGGCGCTTGCCAGTTCTGCAAGCTCCGCCAGCCATAGTATCGAGAACCTCAGCGCCGAAATTCAGAACATCGGTAAGGTCCTTGGGGTGATCAAAAGCGTCGCCGAGCAAACTAACCTATTAGCGCTCAATGCTGCCATTGAAGCGGCTCGTGCAGGTGAGCAGGGACGTGGTTTTGCGGTGGTTGCCGATGAGGTGAGGGCGCTGGCCAAGCGTACTCAACAGTCGACGGAAGAAATCGAACGCTTGGTGATCAGTTTGCAAAGCGGTGCTCAGGCGTCTGTTGCGCAAATTCAGAGCAGCGGCGAATTGGTGAAAATGGCGGTTAGCGACGCACTGCAGACCGAAAGCGCGCTGGGCAGCATCGCCGCAGCGGTGTCGATGATTCAGCAGATGAATCAGCAGATCGCCGCAGCCGCCGAGCAGCAAAGCTCAGTCGCCGAAGAGATCAACCGCAGCGTTACCAGCATTCGCGCCAGCGCCGATCAATCGGCCATGGCCATGCAAGGCAACGCCGCCTCCAGTATCGAATTGGCGCAGTTGGGTACTGAGCTTAAAGGAATGGTCGGGCACTTCCGGCTGTGACTGGGAGCCAGCGTGTTGGCATAGGTCCTGCTGCTCCTGCTGCTCTGGCCTATCGCAGCCTTCGGCAGCTCCTGCAGGATTTATGCATCACCCAAATCCCGGTGGGAGCGAACGTGTTCGCGAAGAAGTTAACGCGGTGTATCTGATACACCGCCGTCATTTCAGCCCTTGCGGCTATTCAGAATCAGCAACGTCAGCACCCCGGCAACGATCCCCCAGAACGCCGAACCAATCGAGAACAACGTCAGGCCCGAAGCGGTGACCATGAAGGTGATCAGCGCCGCTTCACGTTCCTTGGGTTCGTTCATGGCGACGGTCAAGCCGTTGATGATCGAGCCAAACAACGCCAGCGCGGCTATCGACAGCACCAAGTCTTTGGGCAGCGCTGCGAACAAGGCGGCCAAGGTGGCGCCAAATACTCCCGCAATCCCGTAGAAAATCCCGCACCAAACGGCGGCGGTGTAGCGTTTGTTGCGGTCTTCATGGGCGTGTGGCCCGGTGCAGATTGCCGCGCTGATCGCCGCCAGATTGATGCCGTGGGAACCGAAGGGAGCCAGCAGCAGCGAGGCAACGCCGGTCGCCGTAATCAGAGGAGACGCCGCGACCGTGTAGCCATCTGCGCGCAATACCGCGATTCCAGGCATGTTTTGTGAAGTCATCGCGACTACAAACAGTGGGATACCGATGCTAATCGTGGCTGCCAGTGAAAACGACGGCGTGGTCCAGATCGGCGTGGCTACTTCCAAGGCGAATCCGACGAAGTCCAGTAACCCGAGTGCACCTGATATGGCAGTGCCGACGATCAATGCGGCGAGCACGGCGTAACGCGGCGACACGCGCTTGATCAGTAAGTAGCAAAAAAACATGCTCAGCACTAATCCGGTGCGGTGCTGCGCTGCGACGAAGATTTCGCTGCCGATCTTGAACAGAATCCCAGCCAGCAATGCCGCTGCCAGCGACGCCGGTATGCGCTTGACCAAGCGTTCAAAGCTGCCTGTGACACCACACAGGGTCACTAGCACGGCACAGGTAATGAACGCCCCAATCGCTTCGCCGTACGAGACACCGCCGAGGCTGGTAATCAAAAGGGCTGCGCCAGGCGTCGACCACGCGACGGTGATCGGGGTGCGGTAACGCAATGACAAACCGATGCTGCACACCGCCATGCCAATGAACAGGGCCCAAATCCAGGACGAGATCTGTGCGCTGGTCAAGCCCGCTGCCTGTCCGGCCTGAAACATCAGCACTAACGAACTGGTGCAGCCGGTCATCATCGCAATGAACCCGGCGACTACCGCAGCAGGCGAACTGTCGGCGAAGGGCCGCAGGCGGGTAGGGGTGGTGACTTCGGTCATACGGTTTTCCTTAACGGCGATCGGTCGTGCGTAATCCTAAACCCGATACTTGCCCCATGCTGCAATACAGCGAGTGGCGCAATGAGCCGTACAGTCGCGAAATTCATGACGATCCGAGCACCATCACAGTCGAGCCGCTTGAAGGGGGCATGGCGCGATATACTCGCTGCCTGTTTTAATCATGTCATTGATAGCGTGATGTCTTTTACGGGAAAACGTAGCGGGGAGAAGTGCATGTACACGGTTTACGGCGACTACAACTCAGGCAATTGCTACAAGATCAAATTGATGCTCAACCTGTTGGGTATCCAATACCAATGGGTACCGGTGAATATCCTCGGCGGCGAAACTCAGACGCCGGCGTTTCTGGCAATGAACCCCAACGGCAAAATTCCGGTGCTGGCGCTTGAAGACGGCACGTATCTGTGGGAATCCAACGCAATCCTCAACTTCCTCGCTGATGGCAGCCAGTACCTGCCCAGCGAGCCTCGTTTGCGTACTCAAGTACTGCAGTGGCAGTTTTTCGAACAGTACAGCCATGAGCCTTACATCGCCGTTGCCCGGTTTATCCAGTTTTACTTGGGCTTGCCGCAAGAGCGCATGGCGGAATATCGCACCATGCAAAAAGCCGGTTACCGGGCGCTGACCGTCATGGAGCAGCAGCTAACCCGCACCTCTTTCTTGGTGGGCGAAAATTTCTCCATCGCCGACATTGCTTTGTACGCGTACACCCACGTTGCCGATCAGGGCGGTTTCGACCTTGAAGCATACCCAGCCATCCGCCAGTGGCTCGCCCGTGTGGTGCAGCAACCAGGTTATATCGGAATGCTGGA
>NZ_JAMFRV010000727.1 GCF_026224925.1 Pseudomonas sp.
CCGAACACACGCCCCTGTCAATTCTGGCATTGGCGCCCGCACTGGCGCAGCTGTTGCCGCGCGGGGTGATCAACATTATTTGCGGTGGCGGTGAAGGCGTCGGCAGCCATTTAGTCAGCCACCCGAAAGTGCGCATGGTATCCCTGACCGGCGATATCGTTACCGGACAGAAAATCCTCCAGGCCGCGGCCAAAACACTCAAGCGCACGCATTTGGAACTGGGCGGCAAGGCCCCGGTGATCGTCTGCAACGATGCTGATATTCAGGCGGTGGTCGAGGGCGTCCGCACCTATGGCTATTACAACGCCGGACAGGATTGCACTGCCGCATGCCGGATCTATGCGCAAACCGGCATCCATGACCGCCTGGTGGCCGAACTCGGCGCGGCGGTCAGCAGCCTGCGCTTTGCTGGCAAACGCGACGCCGACAACGAAATCGGCCCGCTGATCAGCACCCGGCAGCGGGACCGGGTGGCCAGCTTTGTCGAGCGTGCGCTGGGCCAGCCACATATCGAACGCATTACCGGTGCGGCCGTGCATTCCGGCGCGGGGTTCTTCTATCAACCGACGTTGTTGGCGGGCTGCAAGCAGAGCGATGAAATCGTCCAGCGTGAAGTGTTCGGCCCGGTGGTGACCGTGACCCGTTTCGATCAACTGGAGCAAGCGGTGGACTGGGCCAACGACTCGGAATACGGCCTGGCATCATCGATCTGGACCCATAACCTCGACAAAGCCATGCAAGTAGCCGCGCGTTTGCAGTACGGATGCACGTGGATCAACAGCCATTTCATGCTGGTCAGCGAGATGCCCCACGGCGGATTGAAGCGCTCGGGCTATGGCAAGGACTTGTCCAGCGACTCGCTGCAGGATTACAGCGTGGTGCGGCACATTATGGCGCGCCATGGCACGGTGCTATAAACAGTAAGCGTCAAGCTTCAAGTAAGAGCAAAGCGGAATCAAAAACCATAAGAACGGCTACACCCTGCAATCTTCTGGCTACAAGTAATAGTAAGGGCGATAGGTCTCTTGCAGCTTGGAGCTTAAAGCTTGTAGCTGCCTGCAAAAACACTGCCCCGACCATAATTAAAGAAGAGGGAACCCCCATGTCAGTGCTCAAGACCACAATACTCAGCGCTGTAGTCACCAGCTTGTTCGGCAGTTGCGGCATACAGGCAGCAGAAATGCTTAAAACCGTGGGAGCAGGCGAAGGCCAACTGGATATTGTTGCGTGGCCGGGCTACATCGAGCGCGGCGAAAGCGACAAAGCCTACGACTGGGTGACGGGCTTTGAACAGGAAACCGGCTGCAAGGTCAGCGTGAAAACTGCCGCCACCTCCGATGAGATGGTCAGTTTGATGTCCAAGGGCGGCTATGACTTGGTGACTGCATCGGGTGATGCGTCGCTGCGGCTGATCGTCGGGAAACGGGTTCAGCCGATCAACACCGCGCTGATCCCAAACTGGAAGAACCTTGACCCCCGGTTGGTGAACGGCCCGTGGTACGTGGTCAACAAACAAACCTACGGCACGCCATATCAGTGGGGCCCGAACGTGTTGCTGTACAACACCAACGTGTTCAAGACTCCGCCGGTCAGTTGGGACGTGGTGTTCAAAGAGCAAAACCTTCCCGACGGCAAATCTAATAAAGGTCGGGTGCAGGCGTATGACGGCCCGATCTACATCGCCGACGCGGCACTGTATTTGAAGTCGACCAAGCCAGAGCTGGGCATCAAAAATCCCTACGAGCTGACCGAAGCGCAGTACAAGGCCGTGCTTGATGTGCTGCGTGAACAGCACGCATTGATTCACCGCTACTGGCACGACGCGACCGTGCAAATGAGTGACGTGAAAAACGAAGGCGTCGCGGCGTCCAGCTCGTGGGGCTACATGGTCAACGGCCTGCAAACCGACAAGCAGCCAGTCGCCTCTACCATCCCGAAAGAAGGTGCCACCGGCTGGGCCGACACCACCATGCTGCACGCCGACGCGAAACACCCGAACTGCGCTTACAAATGGATGGACTGGTCGCTGCAACCCAAGGTTCAGGGCGATGTAGCGGCCTGGTTCGGTTCGTTGCCAGCGGTACCGGCGGCCTGCAAAGCCAGCGAGTTGCTCGGGGCTGAAGGGTGCAATACCAACGGCTTCGACCAGTTCGACAAAATCGCGTTCTGGACCACGCCGCAAGCTGAGGGCGGCAAGTTCGTGCCTTACAGCCGCTGGACCCAGGATTACATCGCGATCATGGGCGGCCGCTGAGTACCTTTGAAGGTCCTGCGGACCTTATCGCGAGCAAGCCCGCTCCTACAAATATCGAGCACCTGTAGGAGCGGGCTTGCTCGCGATCGACCGCGACGCGGTCGTAAATGATTGGCCCGTACTTTCGGAGCACTACCCATGACACTTGCAGTCCAGTTCACTAACGTTTCCCGTCAGTTCGGCGAAGTGAAGGCCGTTGACCGGGTTTCTATCGATATCCAGGACGGCGAGTTCTTCTCCATGCTGGGCCCGTCGGGCTCGGGCAAAACGACCTGTCTGCGCTTGATTGCCGGTTTCGAGCAGCCGAGCGCAGGTTCGATCCGCATTCACGGCGAAGAAGCCGCCGGCCTGCCACCGTACGAACGTGACGTGAATACGGTGTTTCAGGATTACGCCCTGTTCCCGCACATGAACGTACGGGACAACGTCGCCTACGGCCTGAAGGTCAAAGGTGTCGCCAAGACCGAGCGTCAAAACCGTGCTCAAGAAGCATTGGCCATGGTCGCACTGGACGGTTACGGCGAGCGTAAACCGGTACAGCTTTCCGGCGGCCAACGGCAGCGCGTGGCCTTGGCCCGAGCGCTGGTCAATCGGCCACGGGTGTTATTGCTGGATGAGCCACTGGGCGCACTTGACTTGAAGCTCCGCGAGCAGATGCAGGGCGAGCTGAAAAAGCTGCAACGCCAACTCGGCATCACCTTCATTTTCGTCACCCACGATCAAACCGAAGCGCTGTCGATGTCCGACCGCGTGGCCGTGTTCCACAAAGGGCGCATTGAGCAGGTTGATACGCCGCGTAATTTGTACATGAAACCAGCCACCACGTTCGTCGCTGAATTCGTCGGCACCTCTAACGTACTGCGCGGCGAGTTGGCCCTGCAATTAAGCGGCACCGCCCTGCCCTTTTCAATTCGCCCTGAGCACATTCGCTTCGCCGAAGGCCAGGCCGGCAGCCATGAGATTCAGGTCAGCGGTTTGCTCCATGACATTCAATATCAGGGCAGCGCCACTCGCTACGAACTCCAGCTCGACAACGGCCAGACCTTGAACATCAGCCACGCCAACACTCAATGGCTGGACACCACGGCCCAGCATCAGCCCGGACAACGGCTTACCGCTCGCTGGTCTCGCGAAGCCATGATTGCGCTGCATGAAACCGCCGTGAGCGAGGGCGCGTAATCATGAGCCAGGCCATCACTCACCCAGGCACGCAGCGCGGACAGTCGCCGCTGCGGCGCTGCTCCAACCTGCTGTATCGCCGACCCAATCTGTACTTGGCGCTGCTGCTGATTCCGCCGTTGCTATGGTTCGGCGCGGTGTACCTCGGCTCGCTACTAACCCTGCTGTGGCAAGGGTTTTACACCTTTGACGACTTCACCATGGCGGTCACCCCAGACCTGACCCTGGCCAACTTTGCCGCGCTATTCAACCCGGCGAATTTCGACATCATCGAACGCACGTTGAGCATGGCAATAGCGGTGTCGATTGCCAGCGCAGTGATCGCGTTCCCCATCGCCTATTACATGGCGCGCTACACCACGGGCAAGACCAAGGCGTTTTTCTACATCGCGGTGATGATGCCC
>NZ_JAMFRV010000728.1 GCF_026224925.1 Pseudomonas sp.
GTTGGCGACCGTGGTCAGCGCCATTGCTATTGCCGCTGAGATCATCCTGATCAGTGCCTACGCGGGCAAGGTCGATGTCCGCCGCGTGACCGTGGTGCAATTGGCTACCGCCTCGGTGCTGTCGTTCATGATGGTCGTGCCCACCGGCGAATCGTTGCCTGACTTTTCCTGGTTATTGGTTATCAGCGCAGTAGGCCTGGGCGCTGCCAGCGCGGCGATTCAAGTCGCCATGAACTGGGCGCAGAAAACCGTATCCCCCACCCGCGCAACTGTGATCTATGCCGGGGAACCCGTTTGGGCCGGAATTGCCGGACGCCTGGCGGGCGAGCGTTTGCCCGCCATCGCTTTGTTCGGTGCAGCATTAATCGTCGCGGGCGTCATCGTCAGCGAACTTAAAAGCCGGAAAAAGGAAGCCGTTCAGGAAGAACAGGATGTGCTGAGCAATGCGGAGTGAATCAGCAGGACCGAGTCGTACCTTCACGAACGAATTGGCTCCCGCAGAAACTCGAACAATACGCAGACTCTCGCAAACATGTTTGCCCCTACCGACTAACATTGTAGCGCATCGCCTGTAGGATCTTGCCACAGGTTGCCGGTTGGTGATCCGCGCCCTGCCACGTATCATCTTCGCCATTTCCTTGCAGATTAGAAGCCTATGTCCCTGATAATTCTGCTGCTTCTGCCCTTTTTCGGCAGCTGTGTAGCGGCACTGCTGCCGCACAATGCGCGTAACGCCGAGTCGATTTTGGCAGGGGTTCTCAGCCTCGTCGGGGCGATCCAGGTTGCGTTGTGGTATCCGCAAATCGCCAACGGCGGCGTCATTCACCAGGAATTTTTTTGGCTGCCCAGCCTGGGCCTGAACTTCTCACTGCGCATGGACGGCTTCGCCTGGCTGTTTTCGATGCTGGTGCTGGGCATCGGAGCGCTGGTGTCGTTGTACGCGCGGTACTACATGTCACCCGACGACCCAGTCCCCAGGTTTTTCGCTTTTTTCCTCGCGTTCATGGGCGCCATGCTGGGTCTGGTGATCTCCGGCAACTTGATCCAAATCGTATTTTTCTGGGAACTGACCAGCCTCTTCTCATTCCTGCTGATTGGCTATTGGCACCACCGCGCCGATGCACGACGTGGTGCCTACATGGCGTTGGTCGTTACCGGCACCGGAGGCCTGGCGCTGTTGGTGGGTGTCATGTTGCTCGGTCACGTGGTCGGCAGCTACGACCTGGACAAGGTGCTCGCTGCCGGCGAACAGATCCGTGCCCACACGCTGTACCCGATACTGCTGCCCCTTATCTTGATCGGTGCCTTGAGCAAAAGCGCACAGTTTCCGTTCCACTTCTGGCTGCCCCATGCCATGGCGGCGCCGACGCCGGTGTCGGCTTATTTACACTCGGCAACGATGGTCAAAGCCGGCGTATTTCTACTGGCGCGATTCTGGCCGGTGCTATCGGGCACCGAAGAGTGGTTCTGGATCGTCAGTGGTGCTGGCGCCTGCACGCTCTTGCTGGGCGCTTACTCGGCCATTTTCCAGAACGACCTCAAAGGCTTGCTGGCGTACTCAACCATCAGCCACTTGGGGCTGATTACCTTATTGCTCGGCTTGAATAGCCCGTTGGCGGCCGTTGCTGCGGTGTTCCATATCCTCAATCACGCGACCTTCAAGGCCTCGCTGTTCATGGCCGCGGGGATCATCGATCACGAAAGCGGCACCCGTGATATTCGGCGGCTCAGCGGCCTGATCAAAATGATGCCGTATACCGCAACACTGGCCATGGTCGCCAGCGCATCCATGGCTGGCGTGCCCCTGCTAAACGGTTTTCTGTCAAAGGAAATGTTCTTTGCCGAGACCGTTTTCATCTCGTCCACTGCATGGGTTGAAATGGCCCTGCCCGTGATAGCGACCCTCGCCGGAGCCTTCAGCGTTGCCTACTCGTTGCGCTTTACCGTGGATGTGTTTTTCGGCCCGAAGGCCACCAACCTGCCCCACACACCTCACGAGCCGCCGCGTTGGATGCGCGCCCCGGTCGAACTGCTGGTGTTTGCGTGCTTGATCGTCGGGGTCTTCCCGGCCCTGTCCGTCGGTCCATTGTTGGCCGCGGCAGCGCAACCGGTGGTAGGCGGTACGCTGCCTGAGTACAGCCTGGCTATCTGGCACGGCTGGAATGCACCGATGATCATGAGCCTGGTGGCCATGGGCGGCGGGATCATTCTGTACCTGTTATTACGCACTTCTTTCAAAGAGGAGCGTTTTACCGGCCCTCCATTGGTGTCGCGCCTGAACGGCAAACATCTGTTCGAACGGACGCTGGTGATCATGATGCGCTGGGCCCGGCGTTTCGAAAGACGGGTCGTTACCAACCGCTTACAGGCGCAACTGTTTTTGCTGGTATTGGTGGCGTTGGTCGCCGGATGGGTTCCACTCTTCCACAGCGGTTTAAGTTGGGGCGATCGCCCAAAAATCCCTGGCTCCGGGGTCTTCGTCACCTTGTGGCTAATCGCGATTGCCTGCGCCCTGGGCGCTGCATGGCAAGCTAAATATCACCGTCTCGCGGCGCTGACCATGGTCAGCGTCTGCGGCTTGATGACGTGTGTAACCTTCGTCTGGTTCTCGGCACCGGACTTGGCGTTGACTCAATTGGTGGTGGAAGTGGTCACCACCGTGTTGATCCTGCTGGGGCTGCGCTGGTTGCCAAGACGTAATGAAAACGTCGCACCGTCGCCGGCTAGCGTCAATCGCGCCAAGGCACGCCGAGTGCGTGACTTGCTGCTGTCGGGACTGGTTGGTGGTGGCATGGCGCTGCTCTCCTACGCCATGCTGACCCGTCCGACACCTAATACCATTTCGTCGTTCTACCTCAGCCGAGCGTTACCTCAAGGCGGTGGCACTAATGTGGTGAACGTCATGCTTGTAGACTTCCGAGGGTTCGACACCTTAGGTGAAATCACCGTATTAACCGCCGTGGCACTGACCGTATTCGCCTTGTTGAGACGCTTCCGCCCACCCAAAGAAAGCATTCCACTGCCTTCGCAACAGCGGTTGCTGGCACGGGATGTGGTCACTGATCTGGTCAACCCTCGCAGTGCCAGCGACACCGCATTGGGCTTCATGATGGTTCCGGCGGTGTTAGTGCGCTTGTTGTTGCCCATCGCGTTCGTGGTGTCGATGTACTTGTTCATGCGCGGGCACAATCAACCCGGTGGCGGATTCGTTGCTGGCTTGGTGATGTCAGTGGCGTTCATTCTGCAGTACATGGTCGCCGGCACGCAGTGGGTCGAGGCGAAAATGAGCCTGCGTCCATTGCGCTGGATGGGCACCGGACTGCTGTGTGCAACGCTGACGGGACTCGGCGCCATGGCGCTGGGCTATCCGTTCCTCACCACCCATACCGCCCATGTGCATCTGCCATTGCTGGGAGACATACACATCGCCAGCGCGTTGTTTTTCGACATTGGCGTCTACGCGGTGGTGGTGGGTTCGACCTTACTGATTCTTACCGCACTGGCTCACCAATCGGTGCGAAGCCATCGCCCGACGTCGTTGCCAAAACCTATTGCCACGCAAGGAGCTGCCTGATGGAAGAAGTCATCGCAATCGCCATCGGGGTACTGGCTGCTTCGGGCGTCTGGCTGATCCTGCGGCCGCGGACCTTTCAGGTGGTGATGGGCCTGTGCCTACTGTCCTACGGGGTCAATCTGTTCATTTTCAGCATGGGCAGCCTGTTCATCGGCAAGGAGCCGATCATCAAGGAAGGCATACCCCATGACTTACTCAATTACACCGACCCGTTGCCGCAAGCACTGGTATTGACCGCGATCGTTATCAGTTTCGCCATGACCGCGCTGTTTCTGGTGTTGCTTCTGGCTTCCCGGGGCCTGACCGGCACCGACCATGTCGATGGCCGGGAGCCTAACGAATGACGCTGTTGAACCCTTCAACCTTAATGAACCAACTGATCGTCGCGCCTATTTTGCTGCCGCTGCTGACCGCCGCCCTGATGTTGATACTGGGGGAAAAGCGTCGACCACTCAAAGCACAGATCAACCTGCTGTCGACCGTGCTCGGGCTGGCGATATCGGTCTGCTTGTTCATCTGGGTACAGAAAGACGGCACCACAGGTTCAATCGGCGTTTACCTGCCGGGTAATTGGGAAGCCCCGTTCGGCATCGTGCTGGTAGTGGACCACTTGGCCGCACTAATGCTGGTATTGACCGGGATCATCGGCGTATGCGCCCTGCTCTTCGCCTTGGCGCGCTGGGATAGAGCGGGCGCCAGTTTTCATGCATTGTTTCAAATCCAGCTGATGGGCCTCTACGGCGCGTTCTTGACCGCCGACCTGTTCAACTTGTTCGTGTTCTTCGAGGTGTTGCTGGCAGCGTCCTATGGCCTGATGTTGCATGGCTCAGGCCGAGCACGGGTCTCAGCGGGCTTGCATTACATCACTATCAACCTGGTGGCTTCGTCCTTGTTCCTGATTGGCGCGGCAATGATTTATGGCGTGACTGGCACGCTGAACCTGGCCGACCTGGCCATGAAAATCCCCCTGGTGCCAGAGGCTGATCGCGGCCTGCTGCAGGCCGGCGCCGCTATTCTGGCCACAGCGTTTCTGGCCAAGGCCGGAATGTGGCCATTGAACTTCTGGCTGGTGCCGGCTTACTCGGCGGCCAGTGCTCCCGTTGCCGCGATGTTCGCCATTATGACCAAGGTCGGCGTGTATACGCTGCTGCGGCTGTGGACGTTGCTGTTCTCCGGGCAAGCCGGTGCATCGGCATTTTTCGGCGGCGATTGGCTGGTTTACGGCGGGATGGCGACGATCCTCACATCGGCCGTGGCCATTCTTGCTGCGCAACGCCTTGAGCGTATGGCGGGCTTGAGCATCCTGGTGTCGGCCGGCATCCTGTTGTCTGCCATCGGTTTTGCGCAGCCGAGTTTGACCGCAGGGGCGCTGTTCTATCTGGCCAGCTCTACCTTGGCCCTCAGTGCGTTATTTTTGCTGTCCGAATTGATCGAGCGCTCGCGTTCGGCCAACGAAATACCCCTTGAAGAAGATGCTGATCAGTTGCCCCGGAACATGGAGTCGCTGCAACCGCCGCCGGGCACCAACCTTGATGACCAACAGAAAGCCGTGGTAGGCCACGTTATTCCGCTGACCAAGGCGTTTCTCGGGCTGAGTTTTATCGCCTGCGCCTTGTTGATTATCGGCATGCCGCCACTGTCCGGGTTTATCGGCAAGCTGACCCTGCTCAGCGCGCTGCTTAATCCATTAGGGCTGGATGTAGCCAAGGACGAAGCCGTGTCTGGAAATAGCTGGGCGTTGATTAGCCTGCTGATTTTCTCCGGACTTGCCTCACTCCTGGCTTTTTCCCGAGTCGGCATCCAGCGTTTCTGGACCCCAACGGATCGGCCGTCACCTCAGCTGCGCAGCTATGAGTGCCTGCCCATCGTTATTTTGCTGGGACTGTGCATTGCCCTGACGTTCAAAGCTGAACCGCTGTTGCGTTATACCCAAGACACCGCGGCGGCGTTGCATGATCCACAGCAATACGTATTGTCCGTGATGGCCGCGCGGCCAGTGCCCGGCCCCACCGCAGCCACCGTGTCAGCTGCGGAGGCACAACCATGAAGCGTTTCTTCCCCGCGCCATGGTTGTCATTGGCACTTTGGCTGCTGTGGCTGCTGTTGAACCTGTCGCTCAGCCCTGGCAACGTATTGCTCGGTGCGCTGTTCGGGTTCATGGCCCCGCTGTTGACCGCACCGCTGCGACCGTTGCCGGTGAAAATCCGCAGGCCGGGGGTGATATTCAAGCTGCTCCTGTGCGTAGGCTGCGATGTCGTAACGTCCAATCTGGCAGTGGGCTGGCGAGTGTGGAATGCCAATCGACACCCGCCTCGACCGGCCTTCGTCAAAGTCCCGCTGGACTTGCACGACGCCAATGGTCTGGCGGCTTTATCGATGATCACTACCGTTGTGCCTGGAACCGTTTGGTCGGAGCTGGCGCTGGACCGCAGCGTGCTACTGATGCACGTGTTCGACCTGGACGATGAGGCGCAATTCATTGAGCACTTCAAGCACCGTTATGAACGCCCGCTGATGGAGATCTTTCAATGAGTGATTTGCTCGCCAACGCCATTCTGATCACCCTCTGCATCTTCGTATTGGCGATGTTTTTGACGTTGATTCGCCTGTTCAAGGGGCCGTCGGCGCAGGACCGGGTCTTGGCGCTGGACTACTTGTACATCCTCGCCATGCTGATGATGCTGGTGCTGGGCATCCGCTATGCCAGCGACACCTATTTCGAAGCCGCGCTGTTGATCGCGCTATTCGGTTTTGTAGGGTCCTTTGCACTGGCGAAATTTCTA
>NZ_JAMFRV010000729.1 GCF_026224925.1 Pseudomonas sp.
ACTGATTCCACGGCTCGACAGTCGCACGCGGGTGCTGGTCATCCAGCATCCAAGCGAGGTCAATCACGCCCTGAACACGGCACGGCTGGCAGTGTTGGGGTTGATCAATGCCGAGCGGGTGGTGGGGGAGGTGTTTGACGATCTGGACACCTTGCTGAACTGGCCGGGTTATCGCGCGCGGTTGTTGTTTCCGGGGGACGGTGCGCAGACGTTGCAGGCGTATGCGGGCGGAATCGGCGAGCACGAAAACCAGCCGTTATTATTGGTGGTGCCGGACGGAACCTGGCGTAAAGCGCGTAAATTACTGCACCTGAACCCGGCATTGGCCGCGTTGCCACGGGTCACGCTGGGGGAGGCAGCTGCATCGCGTTACAGGCTGCGCAAAGCCCCTGGGCCCGGCGCGTTATCCACCATAGAGGCGGTGACGTACGCACTCAATACGCTGGAAGCGCCGCAGACTTTCGATGCGCTTTTACGACCGTTTGACGCGCTCATCGAAGGGCAAATTGCGTCGATGGGCGAAGACACCTATCAGCGCAACCACCAGTAGCGTCAGCCGTTCAGCGAAGACTGCTGCGAAGCCTTGGCTTGAATCATCCGGTTGATATACGCCTCGGTTTCACGCTCCGCGTCCATACGC
The DNA here is from genome assembly GCF_026224925.1 of Pseudomonas sp. Classification (GTDB taxonomy): domain Bacteria; phylum Pseudomonadota; class Gammaproteobacteria; order Pseudomonadales; family Pseudomonadaceae; genus Aquipseudomonas. The sequence goes on from NZ_JAMFRV010000729.1 coordinate 641, forward strand.
GTGTAATACGGGCCTTCCAAGGTGTTTTCCCGAGTGCTGAAAAAGTAATGCCCGTTAATCAACGAAACACGATCACAGCGGTAGTGAACGGTGGGGGTCGGATCCTGCGAGCGTTTACCGAACATGGTTGTTACCTGAAGTCGGAACTGGGGACTGCTTGGGTTGGTGGCAGAACACTAGTTTAAACCGCTCGACAGCGACATAAAACCATCATGTGTATGACGGGGTTGGGACAATGGAACACAGTTTTCCAGTATCTCGACGGCAACTGTCCCTGTGTTGTCGATCAATCCACGCCTAGAATGACGCCCTGCGTAGCACTCTTATTACCGCCAAATATAGAGAACTCTTTCATGCATGTTTCATCTGGCCGCTGGTTGTATGGCCTGTCTTTAGCACTAGTAACAGCGGTGCTGTGGGGCATCCTGCCGGTCAAACTAAAGCAAGTGCTACAAGTAATGGACCCCGTCACGGTGACGTGGTTCCGCCTTTTGGTGTCGGGCTCGTTGCTGTTTATCTGGCTGGCGTCAGTAGGGCGTTTGCCGAGTTTTAAGGTGCTTGGGCGCAAAGGCCAAATACTAGTGGCGCTGTCGGTATTCGGGTTAGTCGGCAACTACGTGCTGTACCTGATGGGCCTAAAAATGCTCAGCCCCGGTACGACGCAGTTGGTGATTCAGGTCGGGCCTATCCTGCTGCTTATCAGCAGCATCTTTCTGTTCAAAGAGCGTTTCAGCATGGCCCAAGGGCTGGGCCTTTTGGTGCTGTTGATGGGCTTTGGTTTGTTCTTCAACCAGCGTCTGGAAGAGCTGCTGACCTCGTTGGGTGACTACACCGCCGGGATCCTCACGGTGTTGGCGGCATCGGCGGTGTGGACGTTTTATGGCTTGAGCCAGAAGCAACTGCTGACCGTGTGGAATTCGCTGCAGGTGATGATGGTGATTTACCTGTTCTGTGCATTGCTGATCACGCCGTGGGCGCACCCGGCTGAGGCGTTGCAGCTGAGCCCGTTGCAAGGTTGGTTACTGCTGGCGTGTTGTTTGAATACGTTGGTGGCGTATGGCGCATTTGCTGAAGCGCTGGCGCATTGGGAGGCCTCCAGAGTCAGCGCAACCCTGGCGCTGACGCCATTAGTGACGCTCGCTACGGTGGCGACTGCCGCGTGGTTGTGGCCCGACTATGTGCAGGCGGAGGACTTGAATGGTTTGGGTTACAGCGGTGCGGTATTGGTGGTGCTTGGATCAGCACTCACTGCCCTCGGCCCATCATTGATCGCCGGATTGCGCGCAAGGCGGGCGAGGTTGGCTGCAGTTTGATAAACCCTGTGGATAACCTCTTGGGATTAACCCTGTGGGACCGAATTCATTCGGGAATGGCTTGATACGGTCTTCCAGTGAAACCGCATCGTCCGCTTCCCGAATAAATTCGGTCCCACAGGGTGAACCCGGGGGTATGACCAACCTTCTAGCCATTACCCGCTTCGAGCATTTTTTCTGGCCGGACCCACGCGTCGAATTCTTCTTCCGTCAAATACCCCAATGCCAGCGAAGCCTCGCGCAAGGTCAGCCCTTCGCTGTAGGCTTTTTTGGCGATTTGTGCGGATTTATCGTAACCAATGTGCGGGTTCAGCGCGGTCACCAACATTAAGCCGCGCTCCAGATGCTCGGCCATTTTCGCCGCATCGGGCTCCATGCCAGCGACGCAATGCTCCTGGAAGTTGCTGCAACCATCCGCCAGCAAACGAATCGATTGCAGCAGGTTGTGAATGATCACCGGCTTGAACACGTTCAACTGCAAGTGGCCCTGACTGGCGGCGAAACCAATCGTGACGTCATTCCCCAGCACCTGGCAGGCCAGCATCGACAGCGCCTCGCACTGTGTCGGGTTGACCTTGCCCGGCATGATCGAACTGCCCGGTTCGTTGGCCGGTAATTTCACTTCAGCCAGGCCAGCACGGGGGCCGGAACCCAGCAAACGCAGGTCATTGGCGATTTTCATCAGGGTCACGGCCAGGGTTTTAAGCGCCCCAGACAAGGCAGTCAGCGGCTCATGGCCTGCCAGTGCAGCAAACTTGTTCGGCGCCGTGACGAATGGTAGACCCGAAAGTGCGGCCAACTCTGCGGCGACCGCTTCGGCAAACCCGTGGGGAGAGTTCAAACCAGTGCCGACGGCGGTGCCGCCCTGAGCCAACTCGTACACAGCCGGCAACGTGTGCCGAATTGCTTTGGCGGAGTAATCCAGCTGCGCTACGAAAGCCGACAGTTCTTGGCCGAAAGTAATCGGCGTCGCGTCCATCATGTGCGTACGACCGGTCTTCACCAGGTTCATGTGCCGCGCAGATTGCTCTGCCAAGCCGTCGGATAATTCGGCAATCGCTGGCAGTAAATGCTGATTGACCGCTTGCGCTGCGGCAATGTGCATCGCCGTCGGGAAGCAATCATTGGAGCTTTGCGAACGGTTCACATGGTCATTGGGGTGCACCGGCAACTTGCCGCCGCGACCCTTGCCGGCCAGCTCATTGGCGCGTCCGGCGATCACTTCGTTGACGTTCATGTTGCTCTGGGTGCCGCTGCCGGTCTGCCAGACCACCAATGGAAATTGCTCGTCCAACTGGCCGCCGAGTACTTCGTCCGCCGACTGTTCGATCAGGCGAGCAATGTCTGCCGGCAGGTCACCGTTGCGGTCATTAACCCGGGCGGCGGCTTTCTTGATCAATGCCAAGGCATGCAGCACGGCCAGCGGCATCCGCTGGTCGCCGATGGCAAAGTTAATCAGCGAGCGTTGAGTCTGAGCCCCCCAGTAAGCGTCTTCGGGGACGTCGATCTGACCAATGCTGTCGGTTTCGATACGGCTCATCTGCTTGCTCCTCTTGGCTGAATGCGCAGTTTAGGCTTAGTTAATCTCTATGGGTTCCCTTAACCGGCTTTTAAAGCGCCCAACCAACCACTGGGGCAGTCAGGGGTTGAGCCATAAGCGGAGATGGGTGCAGAATGTCCGGTCTTGGGGTTCTGCCTCGCTTGCTAGATGATAAGGAAACTCGATGACCCGTCTTCGTGCCATCTGTACTGCGGTTGCTCTGGTATGCGCCAGCGGCCAGGTTTTTGCCGATACCGCTAGCCACAACGCCAGTGCCGAAACTTTCCTCAAGCTGGCTCATGCCGACAAGCTGGGCACCCCGGTGTACATGCAAGTTCAGCAAATGTTCCAACAACGTTTTGACGAGTCCAAAGCGCCTGCGTCGAAAAAAGCCCTGCTTGAAACTTACCAGGCTAAAGCCAACGCTGCCCTGGATCAGTCCATCGGTTGGGACAAGCTCAAGCCAGACATGATCAAGCTTTACACCGCCAACTTCACCGAAAGCGAGTTGAAGGACTTGGTTGCGTTCTATCAGTCCCCACTGGGCAAGAAAGTACTGACCAAAATGCCTGAGCTGACTCAGCAATCGGCTCAGTTGACCCAAGGTAAACTGGAAGCCGCAGTGCCTGTCGTCAACAAGTTGCTGGCTGACATGACCAACGAACTGGACCCAGGCAAAAACGCTGTTCCACCTCCTGCTCCGGCCAAAAAGCCTTAAGCGAAGCCTGACAACATGACCATGCAACAACGAATCGAAGCGGCGCTGGCCGCATTGCAGCCGCAGCACCTGCACGTGCTTGATGAAAGCCACATGCACAGCCGCGGCCTGCAGACCCACTTTAAGGCGGTACTGGTCAGTGACCAGTTTGCCGGCTTGAACGCGGTCAAGCGTCACCAAAAGGTTTACGCCGCGCTGGGTGACCTGATGGGCGAGTTCCATGCCTTGGCGCTGCACACTTATACGCCTGAAGAATGGGCGAAAACCGGTGCCGCTCCCGATTCACCGACCTGTGCTGGTGGTGGTCACTGAAGGGCATACCGCCCCTGTAGGACCGAATTTATTCGGGAATGGGCCTAACATGCGGCTTCGTTTGCGTTTGGAACGGCGCTTTCCCGAATGAATTCGGTCCCACAAAAAATCCATGAATTCGGTCCTACAGAGAATCCGAGATCCCCGGGTTTTCTCCCACAGTTTGTAAGGACTTTGTTAGAATAGTGATCGCGCCGCTTAGCCGGCGCTTTTTTTTGTATCGGGTCGGCTCTTTACGAGAGCACCCACCTGGAGAAACAACATGACTCAAAAGATTGTCGTGGCGGCGTTGTATAAATTCGTCACGCTCACCGATTACGTCGACCTGCGCGAGCCCTTGCAACAAGCGATGGTCGACAACGGCATCAAAGGCACCCTGCTCATCGCTGAAGAAGGCATCAACGGCACCGTTTCCGGCAGCCGTGAAGGCATCGACGGCTTGATGGCCTGGCTGAAAAATGACCCGCGCATGGACGACATCGATCACAAAGAGTCGTATTGCGACGATCAGCCGTTCTACCGGACCAAAGTCAAACTCAAGAAAGAAATCGTCACCCTGGGTGTTGAAGGCGTCGACCCTAACAAACAAGTCGGTACCTACGTTGATCCAGAAAACTGGAACGCACTGATCAGCGACCCCGAAGTCTTGCTGATTGATACCCGCAACGACTACGAAGTGTCGATCGGCACGTTCGAAGGCGCCATCGATCCAAAGACCACCAGCTTTCGCGAATTCCCGGACTACGTCAAAGCCCACTTCGACCCAGCCAAACACAAGAAAGTCGCGATGTTCTGCACCGGCGGCATTCGCTGTGAAAAAGCCTCCAGCTACATGCTCAGCCAAGGCTTTGATGAAGTGTTCCACCTGAAGGGCGGCATCCTCAAATACCTCGAAACAGTCCCGCAGGAAGAAAGCCAGTGGCGCGGCGACTGCTTTGTGTTCGACAACCGGGTGACCGTGCGCCACGACCTCACCGAGGGCGACTATGATCAATGCCACGCGTGCCGCACGCCCATCAGCGTCGAAGACCGTGCCAGCGAGCACTACTTGCCGGGCATCAGCTGCCCACATTGCTGGGATAAATTGAGCGAGAAAACCCGCCGCAGCGCCATTGATCGACAGAAGCAAATCGAACTGGCGAAAGCCCGTAACGAGCCGCACCCTATCGGTCGCAACTACCGACTGCCAACCGAGGCTTGAGCCATGCCCGCCCGCCTGCTCTATGTGATGGACCCTATGTGTTCCTGGTGCTGGGGCTTTGCGCCGGTGGCTGAAGCCTTGGTGCAACAGGCGCAAGCGGCGGGTGTGGCGCTGCATTTGGTGGTGGGTGGTTTACGCACGGGCAGTGGCGCCTCGCTTGAACCCTCCACCCGTCGCTATATTCTTGAACACTGGCAAGCGGTTGAAAAAAGCACCGGTCAGACCTTTCGTTTTGACGGCGCCTTGCCCGATGGCTTTGTCTACGACACGGAGCCCGCGTGTCGCGCCATAGTCGCGGCACGCAGCCTCGATCCGCAGATCGCCTGGGACCTGGTCAAATTGATCCAAAAGGCGTTCTACCTCGAAGGCCGCGACGTGACCCAGGCTTCAGTGTTGGTTGAGCTGGCGGAACAAGCCGGCCTGCCGCGCATCGTCTTCGCCGAGGCGTTCGACAGTGCTGAACAGTTCACTGCCACGGCGGCGGACTTTAGCTGGGTGCAGGATCTCGGTATCGCCGGGTTTCCGACCTTGCTCGCTGAGCGCAAGGGTCAGTTGGCGTTGCTGACCAATGGTTATCAACCCCTCGATGAACTGGCTCCGTTGCTCGGCCGTTGGCTGGAGCGTGCAACCAGTGCTTGAAAAACCACTTCACGCTGACTCGTCACCGCGTATTGATCGACTGAGCTGGGCCGAAATTCGCCGACTGGCATTGCATCACCGCAAATCGCTGTGGATCGCCAACGGCGTGGCGCTGCTGGCGACCTTGTGCAGTGTGCCGATTCCATTGCTGCTGCCGTTGCTGGTGGACGAAGTGTTGCTGGGGCACGGCAACTCTGCACTCACCTTCATGAATCACTTTCTTCCCGACAACCTGCAAAAAGCCGTGGGGTATATCGGTCTGATGCTGTTGGCGACGTTCGCCCTGCGCCTTGGCGCGTTGGTGTTCAACGTTGTGCAGGCGCGCTTGTTTGCCCGCTTGGCCAAAGACATCGTCTATCGAATTCGTATCCGCCTGATCGAACGTCTCAAACGCATCTCGTTGGGTGAATACGAAAGCCTGGGCAGCGGCACGGTGACCACACACTTGGTGACCGACCTAGACACACTGGACAAATTTGTCGGCGAAACCCTGAGCCGTTTTCTGGTCGCTATGCTCACGCTGGTGGGCACTGCGGGCATTTTGCTGTGGATGCATTGGCAACTGGCGCTGCTGATTTTGCTGTTCAACCCGTTGGTGATCTATGCCACGGTGCAACTGGGCAAACGCGTCAAGCACCTGAAGAAGCAGGAAAATGACAGCACCTCGCGCTTCACCCAGGCGCTGACTGAAACCCTGGATGCGATTCAAGAAATTCGCGCGGGTAATCGCCAAGGGTTTTTCCTGGGCCGGCTCGGGGTACGGGCTAAAGAAGTGCGCGATTACGCCGTCGCCTCGCAATGGAAGAGCGACGCGTCCAACCGCGCCAGCGGCCTGTTGTTTCAGTTTGGCATTGATATCTTTCGCGCGGCCGCCATGCTCACCGTGCTGTTCTCCGGCCTGTCCATCGGCCAAATGCTCGCAGTGTTCAGTTACCTGTGGTTCATGATTGGCCCGGTGGAGCAACTGCTCAACCTGCAATACGCTTATTACGCGGCCGGCGGAGCGCTGACCCGGATCAACGAACTGCTGGCGCGTGCCGATGAGCCGCAATACCCCGGTGGCAGTGACCCGTTTACCGGGCATCAAACCGTGGGCATCGAGGTGCGCAACCTGACCTTCGGTTATGGCGAAGAGCCAGTGCTCGATCAGTTGAACCTGTCCATCGCGCCGGGAGAAAAGGTCGCCATCGTCGGTGCCAGCGGCGGCGGCAAAAGTACCTTGGTGCAGTTGCTACTCGGGCTGTACACGGCGCAGTCCGGCAGCATCCGTTTTGGCGGCGTCACTCAGCAAGATATTGGCCTGGAAACCGTGCGCGAACACGTGGCAGTGGTGCTACAGCATCCGGCGCTATTCAACGACAGCGTACGCGCCAACTTGACCATGGGCCGCGAGCGAAGCGACGAAGGCTGTTGGCGAGCACTGGAAATTGCCCAGCTTGACGCGACCATTCGCAGTTTGCCCAACGGCCTGGACACCATCGTCGGCCGTTCAGGGGTGCGCTTGTCTGGCGGCCAGCGGCAACGATTGGCCATCGCCCGCATGGTCTTGGCTGATCCTAAGGTCGTCATCCTCGATGAAGCCACCTCGGCCCTGGACGCGGCAACTGAATACAACCTGCACCAAGCGTTGGCGCGCTTTCTCAGCGGCCGAACAACCTTGATCATTGCCCATCGCCTGTCGGCAGTGAAGCAAGCCGACCGGGTCCTGGTATTCGATGGGGGGCGTATCGCCGAAGAGGGTGGCCACCAGCAGTTGATCGCAGACGGCGGCCTGTACGCCAAGCTTTATGGGCATCTGCAGCAGATTTAACGGCGATTGGCCTTCACCTTTTTCCGCTTATCAGTAAGTTTACAGTGCGAACTTTTCCCTGATCTTCGTATCCTTATAACTACCCGGCAGCGACTGGCGACCTTGCGGCGGTAGCATTGTTAAAATATTGAGAAAAAGCCCAGTGTTATCACCAAGTTTAGCCTAGGCTTTGAGGGTTGTTGTCGCCCTGCTGCATGGTGAGTATTCAGGAATGCATATGAAAGGGAACCCATGAAGCAGAAGCGGATTCTTGAGCCCCGGTTGTTGGGGATCGTTTGGCCCTTTATCGCTGTTGTGCTGTTACAGGCGCTTTTGGGATGCATGAGCTTGTATACGTTGTCAGCTGTGCGCGGGTACGTTGCCGGTGAAAGTCTGTGGTCGAAAGGGCAAAAGGACGCCATCTATTACCTGAACCTGTACGCCAACGGCCGGGATGAACAGAACTACCTGAAGTATCAGGAAGCGATTGCCATTCCTCAAGGGGGTCATGAGCTGCGCGTGGCCCTTGATCAACCGATCCCGGACTTGTCTGCGGCGCGTGCCGGGTTGATGCAGGGGGGGAATCACCCGGATGATGCGCCGAGTATTATCTGGCTGTATTTGAACTTCCGGCATTTCAGTTACCTGGAAGA
>NZ_JAMFRV010000072.1 GCF_026224925.1 Pseudomonas sp.
CTGCTGGTCAGCAGCACCACCGGTACTCCTTGGGTGATTTGCGCTTGCAGCGCCGCACGGATAGCAGGTGTGTCGTGAGCGACTACGATTAGTCCATGTCGAGCGGTTCGGGGCTTGCTGATGAACTCGAGCAATTGCTCCGGGTTACGTTCGTGCCACGTCTGACGTTGCAGCACCAGGCGCGACCGGAGCATCTGGGCCTGACGAGAAAACGCAGTGGCCAGGCGGCGGAAATGATCGGTAGCGCTCTCGACCATGAGTAGGTCGAAGCGCAACAGCCCATGCACTGGCGAGGGGAGCAGTCGTTTTAGCCCCAAGGCTCTCGCGGCGTCTAGTACTTTGCGCCGCTTGAGGTCCGAGACGCTTCCGCGTTCATTAAGCACCCGGTCTACGGTGCTCAGGCTGACGCCCGCCAGATCGGCCACATGTGCCATGCGCTTCTTCTGATTCTCGCTGTCCAAAACAGACCTTCCGTACGCAACGTGGATGTTGAGAAAACTGGATACTGCCCAAGAGGTGAGCGCTATCGCTCGATCTCAAGCGTTGCGCTCAGACGCGCGAAAACGCTTAAACAGGTTTTAAGCTCATCGTCGCTTACATCGGAAAGGGCGCTTGCGCGGAACTGGCGGACGATCGGTTCGAGTTGGGCGCCCAGTCGATTGCCTTCGGGTGTGAGTTCAAGAATGTTCGAGCGACGATTATCGTGGTCGGCCACTCGCTTAATGAGTGCCGCGGCGACCAACTGCTCGACAGTGCGTGCCAAGGTCGATTTTTCCAACCCGAGTTTGCTAACGAGGTCTTGCTGGCGAATACGACCACCTTCGTTAAAAATCACCACAAGCGGCCAGGACAGTGCCAATGAAAGCCCCAGCTCAGTGGGTATCGCCGCATTTGCGGCAACGCGCCACGCTTGTTGCAAGGGGGTAATGCTAATCGAGAAAGCTTGCTCAAGCGCGGCACGGGAGTTCATTGTTGGTTCTACAACTGTTGCGTTGCTAATAATTTATTCTTTTGGTTTAGTGATGACAAGTTCTCTTCAAGAGAAAACCGTGGGACCGAACTTGTTCGGGAAGCAGGTGGCGCAGTACATCAGACAGACCGAGGCGTGGCCTTCGCGAACAAGCTCGCTCCCACCGGATCTCTGAATTGCTCAAGTCCAGTGTCATGCCAAGAACCCTGTGGGACCGGACTTGTTCGGGAAGCAGGCGGCGCAGTACATCAGACAGACCGAGGTGTGGCCTTCGCGAGCAAGCTCGCTTCCACCGGATCTCTGAATTGCCCAACTTCTGCGCCGTGCCAAGAACCCTGTGGGACCGAACTTGTTCGGGAAGCAGGTGGCGCGGTTTGTCTGATCAGCCGAGTTGTTGCCTTCGCGAACAAGTTCGCTCCCACCGGATCTCTGAATTGCTCAAGTCCAGCGCCGTGCCAAGAACCCTGTGGGACCGAACTTGTTCGGGAAGCAGGCGGCGCGGTTTGTCTGATCCGCCGAGTTGTTGCCTTCGCGAACAAGTTCGCTCCCACCGGATCTTGGTTTGACTGGGGCCCTGCGCTGCGCCGTATACGTCCTGCTTTACTCAGCCGACTTTCCAAGCATTGATTTGGGAATCGTCAGGATCAATCCGCCACTCACCAACAGGCACACCGCCAATACGTAGGTCCCGTTGTTGATGTTTCCCGTCAAGTTCTCTGCCACAGCGGTAATCATCGAACCGGTAAAGCCGGACAGGTTACCAATTGCGTTGATCATGCCAATTCCTGCGGCAGCAGCCACACCCGATAGCACCGTACCCGGTAGCGTCCAGAATATTGGCATCAAGCTCAAGATCCCTGACGCGGCTACGCTCAGGAATAGAACCGACAACGTGAGGTTCGCTGCAAAGTACGCACTCAATATCAAACCGACGCCGCCTATAAAGGCTGGAATCGCCGCGTGCATACGACGCTCACCGGTGCGGTTGGAGTGACGAGCGTTGAGTGTCATGGCAATAACAGCGACCGTGTAGGGGATGGCGGTCAGCAAACCAATGTGCAGGCTGTTAGAAATACCTGCGCTCTTGATGATGGACGGCATCCAGAATGCCAACCCATAAAACCCGGTGTTGAAGGTCAACAAAATCAACACCAGCAACCACACCCGTGGGTTTAAGAAGACGTCCCTTAGGCTTGAGGCTTTACCGGTATTGTCAGTTTGCAAGTTAGCTTTGAGCATCGTCTTTTCACTTGCCGACAACCATTTAGCGGAGTCGATGTTGTCCGCCAGGCAGCACAGCACCACTGCTCCCATAATCAATGAAGGGATACCTTCAATGATCAGCATCCATTGCCAGCCCGCCATGCCGTGCACGCCTTGCATACTGTTCATCAACCAACCTGAGAGCACGCCGCCCAAGGTCAAGCTGATAGGCATCGCCATCAGAAAGCCGGACATGACCCGGCTCTGGCGATGCGTAGGGAACCAGTAGTTGAGGTAAAGAATGACACCAGGAAAAAAGCCCGCTTCGCAGATGCCCAGCAAGAACCGCAGCACATAAAACATGGTGCTGGACTCCAGATGGAAGAACTTCGCCAGTGGCACAGTGAAAGCGACCGCGACTGATACTAGCGCCCAGCTCCACATGATTCGGGCAATCCAGAACCTGGCGCCGAATCGGTGCATTAACAGGTTGCTGGGCACCTCGAACAGAAAATATCCCCAGAAGAAGATGCTGGCGCCAAGGGCGTAAACGGTATTGCTGAACTGGAGGTCGTTGAGCATGTCCAGCTTGGCGAAGCCGATGTTAACCCTGTCCAGGTAAGCCGCCATGTAGCACAGCAGTAATACGGGAAGAATGCGTAGGATGACTTTTCTATAGGTCCGATCTTCAGCGCTGATGATGGCCGTATCACTTTGCGTGGGCAAAGGGCTGGATAGGGTATCCATGGGAGCGTCTCCTGGGCATGTGAGCACGCCCGATTATTTTTATGGGTGGTGATTCTGGCTGGTAACAAACCGGGCGTAGGAACCGGCGACAGCCAACGTCCCCCAGTCAATACACTGGCGAGTACTTTAGGTGGCAGACTGATTCTTTCCCAATGGCATTTTTGGATTAATCGATAACGTATGGTTATCGATTTTATAAAAAGCCGTTTGGCGATCAGGTCGTTGTTTTCCGCTCCAGCCTGGCGTTTTCCAGCAACAATCCGGCGAACTCCAAAGCAGCTCCAGACAGTTGTTCCCCTTTGCGCGTGAGGATGCCGTAGTCCTGAGGTGCCAAGTACAGCGGTGTCTCCAAAGGTCTGAGCAGTCCGCTGTCGATGTGCGGTCGAACCATGGACTCCGGCAGCATCGCGATCATCGGGCCGGTTTGCAGTACCTGTAAGAATGTCTGCATGGAAATCGTGTCGATGGTGTTCTTGGGTGTAGGAATTCCGGCCTTTGCAAAGGCCAACTCCATGCGCCCGCGTATCGGTGTACCGACCGGAAACAAAATCCATGGCCACTCGCCAAGCTGCTCCAGGGTCGTGGACCCGGTATCGCACAGCGGGTGCCGACTGTTGACCACAATGGTGAAAGGCTCGGGCGCAAGGGCCTGAAAGTCGTAGCGATGTTGTTGGGTTTCGTTGGTGAAGCGTGCGACGGCCAGATCAAGCTTCTTTTCTTCGAGCATTTCCATCAAGTGATCGCTGGTTTGCTCCACAACTTCAATGGAGAGCAGAGGCCAGTGTTGTTTGATTTGAACAATGGCGGTCGGTAACGCGACGGCTGTTGCGGCAAAGATACCGCCGACCTTGAGGTACCCGTGACCACCTTCGCGCAGGCTAATGATCTGTTCCACAAAGATGCTCGCGTCGCTCAGCGCAATCTTTGCGTAGCGCAGCACATGTTCGCCTAACGCTGTGGGCGGCATGCTGCGGGGTAGGCGTTCAAAGACCGCAAAGCCAAGCAGGCTCTCCAGCTCTTTCAGCATTTTGCTGATCGCAGGTTGGCTCAGGTTCATCTGTTCAGCGGCAAGGTGCATGTTACGCGTGCGACCTAAGGTGTCGATCAACGTCAAGTGTCTGAACTTGAGCCACCCGCAGAAGCTGGAAAACGACAAGTCAGACATAAGATTCCCCTGAGTCCGATAACGGCACGTTATCAGTTGTTGAGTATTTGTCATTGGAGTTTATCGCTGGTCACCTCTAGCGTGAAGGCCTCGCAGATCAGGAAGTCTATAAAAATGTCGATAACACTCTCCCCAGCGAACACCCTCCCGGCTGATGGCGTGGCTGGAACTTTGATTGGCCGCGCCTGGGTCCCTGGTCAAATGTCTGGCCCTTCACCCGTGGTGATTCGCGCTGAGGGCGTGTTTGACTTGTCCGAGCGTTTCGCAACGATTTCGGACCTTCTCGAACTGTCGGCGCCCCTGCAAGCCGTTCGTGAAACTCCGGGAAAGCTCATCGCCAGTGTCGAACAGTTCTTGGCGAACTCCGGCACCACTCCCGATATTTCAAAGCCGTACCTGCTGGCACCCGTTGATTTGCACGTGATTAAAGCGGCCGGTGTAACGTTTGCCGCCAGCATGATCGAGCGGGTGATTGAGGAACAGGCTGGCGGCGACGCGGGGAAGGCCGAGGCGGTTCGTGCTGTCGTGCTCAGTGCCATTGGCGATAACCTACGCACCATCAAGCCTGGTTCTGAGCAAGCCTCTCGCCTTAAAACGTTGCTGATCGAGCAAGGCATGTGGTCGCAGTATCTGGAAGTGGGAATTGGTCCTGACGCCGAAATATTCACCAAGGCGCCGGTCCTGTCTGCGGTCGGCAGCGGCTGCGAAATCGGTATTCACCCTAAATCACAGTGGAACAATCCTGAGCCCGAAGTGGTATTGGCGGTAAACAGCCGCGGCGAGATCCAGGGTGCGACCTTAGGCAACGATGTTAATTTGCGTGACTTTGAGGGCCGTAGTGCGCTGCTCTTGAGCAAGGCGAAAGACAACAACGCGTCCTGTTCACTCGGGCCGTTTATCCGTCTATTTGACGAGACCTTCTCCCTGGACGATGTGCGCCGTTGCGTCGTGGACCTTGAGGTTCGAGGCAAGGATGGCTACGTGATGCGCGGGTCCAGTTCTATGGATCAGATAAGCCGCGATCCTGAGGATCTCGCCAGTCAGACCCTCAACGCCAATCATCAATACCCGGACGGATTCGTGCTCTTTCTAGGGACCTTGTTCGCCCCCACAGAAGATCGGGACCATGTGGGGGGCGGGTTCACCCACAAGTTGGGCGACCTGGTCAGTATCAGCAGTGCGCTGCTTGGCAGTCTGCATAACGAGGTCACTCACAGCGGCGATGCCCCTCATTGGACCTTCGGCGTCAGTGCCCTGTTTCGCAATCTCTCAGCACGAGGCCTGTTATCTCGCTGATGGTTTCTCGGCAACGCCTGACACTGACAGCACTATAAAAATAATAGCGAGGCCCACCATGAATACTGATGCCAGCGAATCAGGAACGATCGCGCCCGATGCTAAACAGTTGCGACGAGCAATTTTCACTGGCGCTGTCGGCAGTGCCCTTGAGTACTACGATTTCGCGATTTACGGACTGGCCTCAGCACTGGTGTTTGGCCATATTTTCTTCCCTTCCTTGGGAACCACAGGTGCGCTGCTTGCCAGCTTTGCGACCTATGGCGCAGGGTTTCTCGCCCGACCATTTGGCGGTTTGTTCTTTGGCTCACTGGGCGACCGCAAAGGGCGCAAGTTGGTATTGCTTCTGACCATTGGCCTGATGGGCCTGGCGACCACGCTAATCGGTTTGTTGCCAACGGGCAGCGTAGGGGCGGTGTTGCTGGTTTTACTACGCCTGCTGCAAGGCTTCGGTGCTGGAGCCGAACAAACAGGCGCTGCCACTTTGATGGCCGAGCTGGCCCCACCCAAGCGTCGAGGGTTCTATTCCGCGCTGCCGTTCATAGGCGTGTTTACCGGTCTCGCGCTCGCGACCATTACCTTTCGCGTCATGCAGGCGCTGCTGACTCAGGAAGAAATTCTCGCCTGGGGCTGGCGTTTGCCATTTCTCTCCAGCATCGTGCTGATCGTCATGGCGATCTGGATCCGCCTGAAGCTTAAGGAAAGCCCGGTGTTCAAGGAGTTGGCAGAGTCGAAGAATGTCATCCAGTCGCCGATGCGCGCGGTGTTGCGGGGCGCTCGCCGGCCACTCCTGGCCACGAGCCTGATGCGCATGGCCGAAACAGGTTGCTCGACGTTGTACACCACGGTAGCCATTGCTTTTCTCACCGGTTTTGCGATGAAGCAGGGGGCAGACAGCAACGCTAACTTCAGTACCATCGGCACCAATGCGGTACTGCTGGCGAGTATCGCAAGCGTCTTTACCACACCGCTGTTCGGCGCATTGTCCGACCGGGTAGGGCGCCTGGCGGTATACCGCGGTGGAGCAATTTTCACTGCACTCTGGGCTTATCCCGCATGGTGGATGATCGACACCGGCAGTCCATTGCTGGTGTCCATCGCCGTCATCGGCGGTTTCGCCCTCGGTGCTAACAGCATGCTCGGCGCACAGTGTGCGCATTTCACGGAGCTGTTCGGCAATCGCTATCGGTATTCGGGGGTCGCCTTGTCCCGGGAAGTGGGGGCGATGCTATCGGGCGGCCTGGCTCCGATTCTGGGTATTTTTCTGGTGGGCATCGCGGGCGGCGCGTTCTGGGTCTTGGCTGCTTACACCATGGTGTTGGCGATATTGACCTTGGTCGGCACACTGTTGTCCATCGAAACCCGTGGTCGCAGCCTGACCGATCTAACAGATGCCATCGGCAGTGGTGCGGTGCTCAGCGACGACGAACGTCGTTTGCATCAACAGGCTGGCGCTCCGGCTTGAGACTATTAGCATAGGGCTGCCACCGCACGGCCAGTGCCGCTGATTCAATCAAATATAAGAGAGAAACGGATCATGAGTGAGACACCTAAACGTCCTTTACGCAGCCAACAATGGTTCGATGATCCCGATCATGCAGACATGACCGCGCTGTATGTTGAGCGCTACATGAACTACGGGCTCACCCGCGAAGAACTGCAGTCGGGGCGCCCGATCATAGGTATTGCACAGACCGGCAGCGACCTGACGCCCTGCAACCGTCATCACATCGAGCTTGCGCAACGGGTGAAGGCCGGCATTCGAGATGCTGGCGGGATTCCGATGGAGTTTCCAGTGCATCCGATTGCAGAGCAGTCGCGTCGGCCCACGGCGGCACTTGATCGCAACCTGGCCTATCTGGGGCTGGTAGAAATCCTCCACGGCTACCCTCTGGACGGGGTTGTCCTCACCACCGGTTGCGACAAGACGACGCCAGCGTGCTTGATGGCCGCTGCCACGACGGACTTACCGGCTATCGTCCTGTCCGGCGGACCGATGCTTGACGGCCACTACAAAGGGCAGCTTATCGGGTCCGGCACGGTGCTCTGGCATGCCCGAAATTTGATGGCCGCCGGTGAAATAAACTACGAAGGCTTCATGGAAATGACCACGGCCGCATCGCCGTCGGTCGGGCACTGCAACACCATGGGTACGGCGCTGTCGATGAACGCGCTGGCCGAAGCGCTGGGCATGTCATTACCCGGTTGCGCCAGTATCCCTGCGCCCTATCGCGAGCGCGGGCAGATGGCCTACGCCACCGGCAAGCGCATCTGCGACTTGGTACGTGAAGATGTGCGGCCGTCGCAGATCATGACGCGGGATGCGTTCGAAAACGCCATTGCCGTCGCGTCGGCGCTAGGGGCTTCGAGCAACTGTCCGCCGCACCTCATCGCTATCGCTCGCCATA
>NZ_JAMFRV010000730.1 GCF_026224925.1 Pseudomonas sp.
CCCGGTGACAGCGGATGCTTCCAAGAGCCCATTTTCATTCCGCGCGCCCCTAATGCGGAGGAAGCGGATGGCTATGTCGTTTCCCTTCTCAATCTCATCGCAGAAGGCCGTAGTGAGCTCGTAGTTCTGGATTCTCGTGACATGGAGAGTGGCCCCATTGCACGAATCAAAGTGCCGTTCCGGATGCGTATGTCGCTACACGGTTGCTGGGTACCGAGCAAAAAATGAAGGGATGGACCTGTTAGCTGAAATGGGCAGCAGTACGTGATTAGCCGGGGAAAGAAGCAGGACCAGCACATGTTCCTATCTGCGTTTGCGACCCACCATTTCAGCAAACTTCAGCTGCCCATAGGAAACTCTCATCCCAGACAGTTGACGGTTACCATTCACTCAGGCTCGTATTCGTTCACATGCTCGACCCGCCGATGCATCCTCCCGAGCAGATCCACCAGGATATCCACCTCTTCCGGCGCAAGGTCGGCCAGCAGGCGTCGCTCACGCTCCATCGCCACCAGGAAAACCTGGTCATGCAACGCTTTTCCTTCCGTGGTGAGGCTCACGGTATAGCGACGAGCGTCGCGGGCATCTACCTGAGTCTTGATGTAGTTGGCCTCCTCCAACTGTTGCAGTGAGCGACTCACTGCACTCTTGTCTAGCCCGATGACCTGACAGATCCGATTGGCGCTGATGCCGTTTTCCACCGCCAGCATGGATAACATCCTCCACTCCACGACACCCACCCCAAAATGCTGGCGGTAGCACTTGGAAGCACCGGCCGAAAGCTTGTTGGACAGGAAATTAAGCAAGCCTGGCACATAGCGCCCGAGGTCTAGATGTAAATCTTCAGACATAAAAAATCCGTGTCTATAGGTCAATGATTTGAATTATTAGTTGACATGTCAACCAAATGTCTTAGGATTGAATCATACAACCCGGGTAACCCAATAAGCCCGCCAGCGTCACTAAAACAATAACAGGACCACCGTCATGACCCTGCATAACCGTGCGATTGTAGTTATTTTTCCCTTATCTAGGGCCCGCTTCGCTCGATCACGAAACACCCGTCTCCGAACTCGGCGCTAGCGCCTTGAGAAGGTTCTGAGGTGCATGAGCAATAGCTTCCAGCGCTGTTCCGCCTCTACTTTCTTTCTACATCGGACCGCCTCATACGCGGTTGAAATCAGATGACCTTTCTAAACTTTGCGCTTTCGCTTGCGCCGAAGGATGTTCCTTCGTGCCAGGCAAAAGCTGGAGCCGTACATGCTTGACGTTATTATCAACCAAAAGACTCGTGAAGCCGAAGGGGTCTTCCGTTTCGAGCTGGTCCGAGTTGATGGATCTGCAATGCCCGCGTTCACGCCTGGCTCGCACATTGATGTGTTCCTCCCTAACGGTCTGATCCGCCAGTACTCCTTGTGCAATCACCCTGAAGAACGTCATCGCTATGTGATCGGCGTGCTCGAAGAACCAAACTCACGAGGTGGTTCGCGCACGCTGCATGCCGACATTGAAGTTGGCCAACAGTTGCAAATTAGTGAACCACGAAACCTGTTTGCCCTGGATGAGCACGCCAATAAGTCGCTGTTGTTCGCCGGTGGCATCGGCATTACGCCGATCCTGAGCATGGCTCAACACCTGGCACAACGCGGTGCTAACTTCGAGTTGCATTACTGCGCCCGTGAGCCCGAGCGGGCTGGTTTTATGGACGAGTTGCGTCAGTCGCCCTTCACCTCCCACGTGCATTTCCATTTTGACAACGGTCCAGCGCAACAGAAACTGAATGCAGCACAAACGCTGGAAGCCCCAATTCCTGGGACTCATCTCTACGTCTGCGGCCCTGGCGGTTTCATGGACTACATACTGAACACAGCGGCGACTCAGGGCTGGGCGCCCGAGCAGGTTCATCGCGAGTACTTTGCCGCACCTCTCATTGACACCACGGCTGACACGGCCTTTGAAATCGAGCTGGCTCGTTCCGGAAAAGTGCTGCTAATCCCCGCTGATCGTTCGGTATTCGAGGTGCTGGATGAAGCCGGTATCGACATCCCGGTTTCCTGCGAACAAGACGTCTGTGGCACCTGCCTGACCCGCGTACATTCCGGTGAGCCCGACCACCGCGACCAATTCCTCAGCGCTGCCGAACAGGCGCGCAACGATCAATTCACACCCTGTTGCTCAAGAGCAAAATCCTCGCGCCTAGTGCTGGATCTCTAACCCCTCATAAATCCAAAAAAGTGGGAAACGTCATGAATAGTTCACTCGCAACGCCCCTCGGCAACACCACTGCGCCGCAGGAACCATCCCCTTTCCTGCTCGATCAATGGTACGTCGGCGCCTGGTCCTGGGAACTCAAGGACAAGCCGGTTGGACGTACTTTATTGAACCAGCCGGTTGTCCTGTTTCGCTCTGGCGATGGTCAGGTCGCCGCACTGGAGAATCGCTGCTGCCATCGCGCATTACCGCTGTCTGACGGCACGTTGGAAACCGATGGCTTGCGCTGTGGCTATCACGGCTTGCTGTTTAATGCCGCAGGCAATTGCATTGAAGTTCCGGGCCAGGCAAAAGTGCCCAGTAAGGCCAAGGTTCCGGCCTATCATGTTCGCGAGCAGGACAGCATCGTCTGGATCTGGTTTGGCAGCGCAGCCCACCCAGAACCGACGTGCGAGCCTCCGATCTACCTGGTCCACAGCTCGGGTAAATACCTGTTCGAGGGCGACGTCTATCACTACAACGCACCTTATCAGTTGATCCACGATAACTTGTTGGACCTCAGCCATCTTGGCTACGTCCACCTACGCACCATCGGCGGCAATGCCAGAATTCACATGAATGCCGACATGAATGTGGAAAGCAACGAGCGCAGTGTCAGGGTCGTACGTTACATGCGCGATTCCGTACCACCACCCACCTACACCGCAGCCTATCCGTTCAAGGGCAACATTGATCGTTGGCAAGAAATCGAGTTTCACATCTCTCATTTACTGATCTGGACCGGTGCCGTCGATGTCGGCAGCGAACCGATTGAGAATCCCGATCGCGGCGGTTTCCACATGCGCGGTTTTCACGGCGTGACGCCGGAAACCAAGACCACCAGCCACTACTTCTGGTCGATGGCGACCAACCCGGTCAGTGATCCCGAAGCGACCAAAGACAAAGTCGTCGAACAGACGATTCTTACCTTCGATGAAGACAAGGTGGTCATTGAATCGCAGTACGCCAACATGTGCCGCTTTGGCAGTCGTCCCATGGTCGATATTCATGTCGATGCGGGCGCCAACCGTGCCCGACGGATCATTGAACAATTGCATAACGCCAACGGCTGAATCCAGATGGGTACTGCCCCTGTAGGAAACACAGGCCTCCGCAGGGGCCCCGCCCCGTTAGAACATCAAAATAAAAACAAGAGTGATGATTATGACTACGAATATCCGTCAGCTCATGGATTCTAACCCCATGGGGCGCTACCAATGGTTGGTGGTAGCGCTGTGTTTTTTGATCAACATGCTCGATGGCTTCGATGTACTGGTCATGGCCTTTACCGCCGCTTCCGTAGCGGCCGAGTGGAGTCTGAGCGGGTCGCAATTGGGTTATCTGCTGAGCGCCGGTCTGGTCGGCATGGCTGGCGGATCATTATTCATTGCCCCCTGGGCGGACCGTTTTGGTCGACGCCCGCTAATCCTCATCTGCGTCACTATTGCGGGGATAGGAATGCTGGCATCAGCCGCAGCGCCGACACCGGAGGTTCTTGGAATGCTTCGTCTGGTAACCGGCCTGGGGATCGGTGGGATTCTAGCGAGTAGCTATGTGATCGCGGGCGAGTACGCCACCAGCCGCTGGCGAGGTCTGGCCATCAGCCTGCAATCGACCGCCTATGCGCTGGGAGCCACCATCGGCGGCATTGCCGCGGCACAGGTCATCCCTTCCGCAGGTTGGCGTTCGGTATTCATGTACGGCGGCTTGACTACATTGGCCACGCTGCCGGTACTGCTGATGTTATTACCCGAATCGCTGGACTTTCTTGTCGTGCGTCAGCCGAAGAATGCATTGAAGCGGATAAACACTATCGCGACAAAGTTGCGACTGGTGGAAATCTCTACGCTGCCAGCGCGCCTTGAAGCCTCTGCACCAACGTTACGTGAAAGCGTCCTAAAGCTTTTCTCACCCGCTTTGTTCCGCTCCACACTCCTGATCTGGTCTGCGTTCTTCCTGATAATGTTTGGCTTCTACTTCATTATGAGTTGGACCCCGCGCCTGTTGGTTTCCGCGGGTCTTTCGAGCCAACAAGGCATTACCGGGGGCGTTCTGCTTAATGTGGGCGGGATTGTCGGCACGCTGCTGATCGGGCTGCTGACCGCTCGCTTTAGTCTGTCGCGAGTGCTGGTTTTTTATCTACTAATAACGGCAGTACTTTTGGGGCTGTTTGTCAGCGTTCTTCAAGACTTGCACGTAGCATTTTCAGTAGTCCTGCTCATCGGGATTTTCGTCAATGGCTGCGTCGCTGGCCTCTATGCCCTGACGCCGACAATTTACGCTGCAAGCGAGCGTGTCACCGGGTTGGGCTGGGGATAGGTGTAGGTCGTACCGGAGCCATTCTCTCCCCTTTGGTGGCAGGCCGTTTAATCGACTCACACTGGGCGCCCAGTGATATCTATCAGCTATTCGCCTTGGCCTTTGCATTGGCCACCATTGCAGTTCTTCTATTGAAAGTAGCCTCCAGCATTCAATGTAGTCCGATTCCCGGCAATAACTGATCCGCGTCAACGTTCTAATCCTAAAAAAACAAATATAAAGAAATCAGGACGGTCACATGATCACTGCACCCGCATGCATCCGATTCATCAGCCTGCTCGTTACTCTGATAGTCTCATCGCAGTCTTACGCCTCCGGTTTCATCGATGAAAGCTCTGCAACCCTGACTGCACGCAACTATTATCTGGATCGAAATTATCTCGGTGAAACCCCCTACCCTGCGGCCAGAGAGTGGGCACAAGGTTTTATCTTCAAATCTCAATCGGGTTTTACCGAGGGGCCCATTGGTTTCGGCGTTGATTTCGGGGGGTTCTAGGATTGAAACTCGACTCCGCCCCAGACCGTACTGCTACGCAACTACTGCCTTACAACCCAACTACCCAACAGGCCAGCGACGAATACTCCGAACTGGGCGTGACCGCTAAAACCCAGATATCCAAAACCCGACTATCGCTGGGTACTCAGTACCCGACGCTGCCCGTTATCAATGGCAGCACCGCCCGTTTGCTGCCGCAGACGTTTCGGGGGATTTATCTGACGTCAGATGATATCGAGCAATTTACGCTGCACACAGGCCACATCGACCGGGTCAATCTGCGCGACTCCACTAACTATCAATCCCTGTCGTTGGCCTCACCCAATGGTCGTTTCAAGGCCGGAGTGGATTCCACACAATTTGACTTTATGGGAGGCGAATATCGAGGGTCCGATGCGCTGATATTGAAATACTTCCATGCCGAATTGAAGGATATCTACACCCAGGACTACGTAGGCCTGTTGCATTCGGCGCCTTTGCCAGTGGGCAAACTCAGAACCGATATCCGTTTTTTTGACAGTCGAGAGAATGGCTCGGCGAAGGCCGGCAGGGTCGACAACAGAAATATCGGTGCGATGTTCACCTACCTGGTCGACGGTCACGCCTTTGGTGCTGGCTACATGCGTCTGAGTGGCGATACCTCGATGGCTTATCTTGCCGGTGGTGAGCCCCTCGTCTTGAGCGATGGAGCGATGAGTAATGACTTTGTGAACCCTGATGAACGGGTCTGGGTCGTGCGTTACGACCATGATTTCGCCGATCTTGGCGCTCCCGGCCTGACC
>NZ_JAMFRV010000731.1 GCF_026224925.1 Pseudomonas sp.
AAGAAGTCCCGTCCGTTAGTTATCGGAAGCGCTGGTTTTTGCTGTCAGGTAATAGCCCTTAGTGGGCTATCCGGATAATTCGTTTGCGCAAAGAGTTTTTCGGCACAGTGCCGACTCTAAACGGAATAGATTTTCAGCGGTCATTGATCGTGTCATGGATAAACTCCGAGATAACGTCGTCTCAGGCAAAGGGAGTAGTGGCTACTCAACCATCAGCTAGTAACAGAGCGAGAAATCAGAGAGTTCGATCGACCAGAAAAGGCTCACGCGCTGTCCGTACGGATTTAAGTAGCGGAGCCGTGACATTAAAAACGAAGCATTGTTTTAACGTGGAGTCTGCGCTCGTCAATTGCCGAGGGTGTAGGCGGTGTAGCCCTTGCCAGCGCAGAGTCGAGGTAGCGGTCGATGCAGCCAAAGGTAAAGACGTGAAGTGCTTACAGCGAGTGGGTTGCACGTAGAGCATGTTAAAATTTCCTTATTCTTGACGCTAGATCAGCGAATTTTTGGTCCGCTTTGCACTATTTAGGAACGGGGTCGCCGTCCGTTGTCTGCGATTGGTGCGTGGTATGCACCTGAAAGCCCGATGTTCACGGGCCTACCTATCGCTAGGCGTTTTTACTAGAAAGATATGTGCCAACTTAGTACGTACGTACATCAAAAAAAATACAATTGATTTTTGGGTATGCGTTGTGGGTCCCAAGGGCCGTTTGTCGGTCACGCTGTCAGCCCCGATTCGTTTTTATCGATAGGGCGCATCCATAAAACTCGATATTCGTTTGCCTGCCATCAACCTAGGATTTTGAATGCCTTGAACTTGCAGCGGAGCTGCCGGGTCATCGCATTATTTTTCTTCGTTGAAACAGGGAGTTGTCATGCTAAAACATTACATGGATGCATCGGTTGGGATTTATCCCATTAATCTGCTAGCCGGGGAGCGTGAGCTGGGAGGGTTGGAGAAATCGTTGGTTTCCGTCGCGCAGCCGCCAATCACCCGTTATGTGCAAACGCTTCGCGACCTGAGGAAGCTTTCTCAAACTACCAACGGCCACCGTGACGAAATCAATTTTGGCGTAACGTTTAAGGAGCGATTGCAGGGGCTGGGCGCGGAACTGCAATTACCCGACGAGCACTTTTCGATAAACACGGCAGGCGCACCGCTGATTGTTAAGGAGCAAACCGGCGAACACCTGATCGCGCCAACGCACTTTGAAAACGGCGCTTATTTCAGCCATCCCCATGCCGATCACCAACTGGGCTATTCGGCTTGCCAGTTGCCCTCTATCAAGATTGGTCAGTACGTTCGATTTGGTCGTAACTCAGCAATTAATGCCGGGGGCGATGTCGACATCGGCGACGGTGTCTGGCTATCGCCGGGTAGCCAGTTACTGCGCCAGGACCATGACCCGTTTGGTCGACCTTCAATCGGCTCGCGCACCGTAGCAATGACCAGCTTGCCGCCGGTGAAGTTGTGCGATTACGCCTGGGTTGGGCGTGAAGCCATCGTCGGGTGGAATGCGGATTACTTGGGCAAAGCGAGCATCGTGGGAATTCGTACCTTCGTTAATACCTGGGTCGGTGACTACTCCGTCGTAGGCGATCACGGGAAAGTACTTCAGTACCTGCCCTTCAAGGCGTACTTGATGGAAACCTATCAACCGACGATCGAGCAGACGTTACAGGTTAGTGACTGGGCGGCGGTCAACGCTGACTGGCTGACGGTTTATCGCGACGAGTGCACGCCAGAGTCGGCGGACGTTTTGCCGGAAGAAATCACCAAGTTGCTGAAAATAAACGGTGGTAAAAAACTGGTTCTATTAATCGATCCTGCGGACAACGCTCAATTACAGGCCGCGTCCAGCCAAGCGATTGATGTTATCGCCGGTTCAAGGCTCGGGTTTGCTAACCATCTACAGTGGGCGCAAGACCAGGGACACCAACACGTTCGTGTCAGGGCCGGGCTGGATTTTTCTGCACTCCCTTTTCCCTCGGCCGGCGAATTTCATTACCGCCGCAAGTTGGGCTACTCGCTGGTTATCACCAATTCGGCACCCTCGGAACACCAGGCTCGACAGGTGTTTGTTTCGGAGCTGGCGCGGGTGTTGGCGGCGGGTGCTTATCTTCTTTATCCACACCACAGCGCTGGCGAAAACGCCGCCGAACTGTTTCGAAGTGCCTTTGTACTTTGCCGTGATGTCGCGCTTAACGGCAAACAGTTCATTCTCTTGAAAAAACGCTAACCGGGGGTTCCATGCCATACCTGCTGCTTTCACTCGCCGCGATTTTCTGGGGCGGCAACTACGTTGTCGGTAAGTTAATGGTTGTGCACCTGGACCCGGTGCTGTTGTCACAGGCCCGTTGGTTGATCACCAGTGTGTTGCTGCTGCTAATTAACTATCGAGTGGTTAAAGCCAGTCTTCCGGCGTTTCGTAGTGCCTGGTTCACGATAGTGATGCTTGCGGTATGCGGGCAAGTACTGTTCCCGCTGACGCTGTATATCGGGTTGCAATACACCAGCTCGCTGAACGCAGCTATTTACCTGTCAGCCACGCCATGCCTGGTACTGGCACTTAACCGATTCGTCTTTGGTGATTTCATCTCCCCGTCGAATATTGTCGGGGTGATCATCAGTACCGTGGGTGTTCTCTGGTTGGTGAGCATGGGTCATCTGGCTGACTTGAGTTTCCTCGAAGGCTTTAATAGAGGGGACGTTTGGACCATGGCATCGGCGCTCAGTTGGGCGGTGTACTGCTCTTTCTTGCGCACCAAACCCACTACTATCACCGGCAATGCGTTTGTGACCTTCTCGGCGGTAATAGGCGCCTTGTGCCTGATTCCGTTCAGTTTGAATGAGTGGGTGACCAACCCTGTCGCTTCTTTTGATTTGGGGCATGGGCTGGCACCTTGGTTGGGGTTGGCCTACCTGGTGATATTTCCGTCATGGCTCTCCTATTTATTCTGGAGCAAAGGCATCGGCGCGATCGGTGCCACCCGGGGCGAGATATTTACCCACCTTGTGCCGCTTTCTGGCGGCGTTATCAGCATCATGTTTCTAAACGTGCAACTGCACGGGTATCACGTGGTTAGTTTGTTTCTGATCGGCACTGGCGTCGTACTGTGTTCAGTGCGTCGGCGAGCACCGGTTCCTTTACGCACGGAGGCAGCATAAATGGACAAAATCATAGAATGCGTTGAACGTAACGGCGAGCGTTGGGTGGGCATTGTTGAGCTGACGGAGGGATCTGAAAGGCTGCGCAAGATCAACCACCTCAAGGACTCACAGCAACTCGGTGAGCTGTATATAAAAAGCCATTTGAAGTGGCCCGAGTTTAAAGAAACGTTGGGGTGTTCGCCGATCACCTCGGAGTCTTGGTTCACTGCCTCTTACCGGATACCGCTCAAGCCGGTGCAAGACGTACATTGCATGGTAAGCGGCTTCGGTTACACCCATCGTTTGGTCAACGGCACTGCGGCAGCCGAGCATGCGTCGCCCGACTGGTACTACAAAGGCAACGGTAAAGGTCTGATCACGCAACTGCAGTCGATCAAATCGCCTTACCACGCCAGTGGCGCTGGAATTGAAATCGAATACGCCTGTGTCTACGTCATCGACGCCGGTGCATCCCCGCATTACATGGGCTACACGTTAGCGGTGGACTTTTCCGATCCGGTATTACGTCACAGTCACCCGAGTCTCGCGGGGTTGTCGAAACTGAGAAATACCGCGGTGAGCCATGAGTTGGTCATGGCCGAACCACCGCCGTATTCCATTGTTCAGGGCTCGGTGGTCAGGCAGGGGAAAGTAGTCTGGGAGAAACATTCACGCCTTGGCCTGGACCAATTGTTGTTCGCCAAGACCGAACTGGAAGAGTTGTTGTTCCGGCACGACGAGCTGTGCGAGCCGGGCATGGTTCATTACGTGCTGCTGGGCGCCTCATTAAGTACCGATCGGGACGGCTTTGAGTTGCAGCACGGGGACATCATTCAGGCGCTATCTGAGAGGGATGGTTTACTGGTGTCCAATCGTTTTGAAGACGATGCGGTTCGGCTCTCGTGTAATTGCTGAGTTCGACTGACAGCGCTCGCTAGGCAATAGCGAGCGTACCTACCTCGTGGGCATTCCTTTCAATCTCGGCAACTATCTGCGCCAGCTCCCGGGGTGCGGGTTTGCCGGGGTGATCGAAGAACACGAATTCGCTGGTCAGCGAGGCATACGTGCCGTGTAGCGGGTAGACACGGATCTGTTGATTTCCAGTACAGACGTCCACCAGGGACAGCGGCACCAT
>NZ_JAMFRV010000073.1 GCF_026224925.1 Pseudomonas sp.
AACTTTGCGGTAGTGGCGTTCTTGAAAGTGTTGTCGTAGACCCATTGCGGCGCGGCAGCGGTGCGGTGCGTCGGGTACACGTCCAGGTGATAGCTGTCCGGGTACTTCTTGAGCATCGCCTTGATGCCTTCGGAGAGTTTGTCGGCGTACTGCCCCATGTTCTGCGCTGTAATGGTGTACAGCGGCTTTTCATTGGCAAACGGGTCGCTGCGTTTGCCGCCATCTTTGTAATCAGGATCAGCCGTGGTATAGCCGCCGCTCCATGCTGGAATGGTGCCGGCTGCGTTGGCGGCGCGTTCGCCTCCCAACGGCGTCAACGTGGTTTTCAGCTTGGCGGCTTCATCGGGAGCAACGGCGGCCATGGCACCTTGAGCGATCAGCAACGAGGAAGCCAGAACGGTGAGTAAGGCAGTCAGGCGTTTACGAGTATTCATGCTTTTGTCCTCTGACTCAGAAGGTGCGGCTGACGGAGAAAGCCACGAAATCGCGGTCTTTAAACGCCTGGTCGAAGGTGTAGTTATTGTTGGCATCGAGGAAGGTGCTGCTCGGCCCGTAGTAGTGGGTGTAGGTCAGGCTCAGGTTCCAGGAGTTGAGGTAGTTGCCCTTGACACCGATGTTCATGTCGCCGCCGTGGTTGTTACCAAAGCCCGTGCCCACCGCCGACGAGTTGCCATGGGTGTAACTCAGGCCCATCGGCACACTCAGGTCGAGGCCGGGAAAGGCCTGGCGATACATCGGTTCGTAGACCGTACGCATGCTCCACGCATCGCGGTCGGCATTCGGGTCGACGGCATCGGGATTGCGCGTAACGCTGAGGGTGCGGTTCCAGGCGAACTCACCGAGAAAGCTGGCTTCCTGGGCGATGAACGACGGGTCCATGGTCGCCAACCACGACAGGTTCGCGTGCAAGGTATGGCCGGTGGCGTATAGCGGATCGTTGTCGTTGTTGATGCCTTCGCCCGGCGCCAGCGTGGTCTGGTTGGTCGAAGCCAGCGGTTGGTGCCAACGGGTGGACAGTTCGCCGGCGACGTTATAGTTGCTCAAGGTGGTCGAGAAGCTAGCGCCCAAGGCTTCGATGCCTTGCGGGTAAACCCAGTAGTACTCGCCGGCCTGGCCGCTCACCGGATTCAGGTTGGCAAAGTCCGGGCGCACCAGGATCTGCGGCGACTTGTCGTGGTAGCGAATCGCGTACAGGCCCCAGTCCACGGTTTCACTGCGAATCCGAAGTTGCACACCGCCCTGCCCCGAGTTTTGCGCGTCCTTGTCCCCGCCGTGATAGAAGGCCAGCGGCTGGCCGCCGGGGAACACGGGAGCCCCCACAAATAGCCGCTCATTACCCTCGCCAAAGGTGTCCGAGCTGGAGAAGTAGCTGCCTGCCGCCGGAAAGCGGTCAGATTCCCATTTGAACTGGTAGTAGGCGCCGATGGACACGTCCGGAGTCAGCTGCAATTGACCGGACATCTGTTGCACCGGACGAATCAACTCCTTGAACTGCGTGTTGGGCACCGACAGGCCTTTGACGATATCGATTGGCGCCATGCCGCCGGCGATGCCGTTGATCCCATAGAACAGGCTTTCACCCCACTGCATGGCGTATTGACCGAGGCGCCCTGAGACCGGCATCTCGCCCAGATCACCTTTGCCAAAGATAAACGCGTCGAGCAGTTCGGCCTTGCGTCCGTGCAGGTCGCGAGTGTCGTCGGTGAAGTGATCGGAAGACACCGAGTAACTGTTCACCCTGCCGACGGAGTTATTGTCATTGCTCTGGTTGTAGACATCGTCATACCACGCCGCTCCGCTGACCCGGGCACCGACGTCCTTGTAGGTGACGTCGAACTCCGACAGCAGATCGAGCCGGTTGGAGATCAGGCCTTTGTTGAAGTTGCGGTCGCCGTCGTCCTGGTTAAGCGCAGTCTGGCCTTCGGTGAGCTTGTCAGACTGATCATGTACCCGCCACGCCGCGCTGTACTTCAGGGTGTTGTCCCAACGGGTGGTGATGTCGGGGTTACCGGTGTCGAACTGGAACGCCTGCACCGAAGTGCTGAGCATCCCTACCAGCAGTCCGACCAAACTGAGGGCAAAGGGAGGGCGTCCACCGCAAAATGCGGCAGTGTGGGTACGTTCCATGGAGAAACCTCACTGTTGTTCTTGTTTTAAGTTCCGCCGCGCCCATCAAGGGGAGCGTCCGTATCGCGTTCCGTTGGCGCTAGATGGGTTCCGCCGTCACCGCCAGCATCTGGCGCACCAGGCCGACGCGGTCGAAGTCATGGTCGCGCGCGATTTCTTTGTCGCCGGCGAGGATCGAGCTTTCGCTGATGAACTTGCAGCGCTCGTAGCGGCGTTTCATGAAGCGCTCCAGCAAGACCTGGATCGGTGTTGCGCCCTGCTCGCCCATCAGTTCGCCAAGCACCACCGCATCTTCGATGGCCATGCCGGCGCCCTGCCCCAGGTGTGGCGTGGTGGCGTGGGCGGCATCGCCGATCAGCAACACGCGACCACGGAACCAGGGCTCACTGACAAACACCACTTCCATCGGCTTGTAGACCACCTGTGAGCTGTCAGTAATCTGCTCGCGTAACTCGCCGATCAAGCCACTGAATGCACCGAGACGCTTGCGCATTTCTTCGGCCAGGCTGTCGGGCTCCATCCACGGATTGCCGGGTTCATAGGAGGTCAGGTAGAGGTACATCAAGTCGTCGGCCAGCGGGCACAGACCGGCGTTGCCGTCCGGGCCGTGGAAGTTGGCCAGGTGGTCGATCTGCGGCGCGCGTTTGAAATTGTGGCGCCAGACCGCTTGACCGGTGTGGCGCGGCTGGTAGGTATCGCCGAACAGCAGCTGGCGAACCTTAGAGAACAAACCGTCGGCGCCCACGACTAGCCCGTAGCGGCCCTGGGTGCCATCGGTGAACTGAACATCGACGCCGTCGGCATCCTGTTCGAAGCGGTCAACGCTCAGGCCTAATCGAATGTGAGTGCCCAGTTTTTCGGCGGTTTGGCTCAAGACATTGTGCAGTGCCAGGCGGGAAATACCGACGTTGGCTGGGTAGTCCGGGCCGGCCAGACGCTGGCCAGGAATACGTGCCAGGGTGGTACCGTCGGAGGTGTACAGCGCGACGTCTTCAAACGGGAACGCGGCGCCGAGGTAGCCATCGAGGACTCCCAGGCGGGCCATTTCACGGATCACGTTGCACTGCTGGATGATACCGACGCCGTAAACGGTCCACTCGGACTTGAGCTCAACCAGATCGACCTCGATGCCCTTGCGTCGCAGCGCGATGGCCGAGCACAGGCCGCCGATTCCACCGCCAACAATCAATACGTTGCTTACTGCTTTCATGGGTTCCTCACTTATTGTTTTTATGCGAGAGCGCCACTGCATGGACTGCGATGACTACAGCTTCTCGTCAAACGATGGATTTGACTAATCGCATGCTCCGATGCGAGCTATCGCCTCACGCGATACCTTATTCATGCCTCAACCGGACGCAATTGATGGGTCGAAAACAGCAACCAACCCGCGTCTTCCTGCCACTCCAACGCCGGTAAAACCTCGCCCAGACAGGGCCCGTAGACGCACTCGCCGGTCAACGGCAGGAACTGCGCACCATGGGCATAACAGATGATTCGCTGGCCATCCGCAGAGAGAAAACGGTCCTTGCGGTACTGCAACGGCACCGCCAAATGCGGGCAACTGTTGCGATACACCCGTATCTGCCCCGCACTGCGCAGGGCGAACAACGCATCCTTGCCCTGCTGCAACGGATCGAATCCGCGAGCCTCACCTTCGATCAACTCGTCGAGTCGACACAGGACAATCACTTCGACGGCCGCCATCGCCCGGTCAACCCTGCTTCGGAGGTGGACCGCTGGGGGCCCACTTATCTCGAGCGGTAAACAGGAACAACTGCGAGTTATCCGCCGACATCGGTGCCTGACGTGCCGCCCAGGCATCGTCGTGCTTGTCCATGTCCGCGTCATATTCGATGTGACAGCCCAGCGGGCTGTTGAAGTACCAAAACCAGTTGGAGCCAAATAGATGACGGCCTGGCCCCCAGAAACTGGTCCAGCCGTTCTGCTCGAAACGGCGACCGGCGAGCAGCACTTCAGTGCCACTGCCCATGTGGAAAGTGAAGTGTTCGCACCCCTTCATGTGCGGCGGGGTCTGGATCATGAACAGGCAGTGGTGATCATCAGAACCGGTTGGGCGCATGAATGGCCCGACGCCGGTGAACCTGTCGGTGGTCTTGAAGCCCAGGCGCTCGGCATAGAACGCCTCGGCCTTGGCCGCGTCCGGCACGAAATACACCACATGCGACAACGTGCGCGGCACAGCCGGCATATCCAGCGAGATGCCCAGTTGATTCAGCGGCCGTTGCGGTTCGCTACCCGGGGCATTAGTAAGGTCGGCCGACGCGCTGAACGGACGGCGCACCGTGACTTGAAACGCGATGGCGAACCCCATGTCGTCAACGCTGTGCAGCACGCCGTTGGCATCGCTGCTCACCTCGCGATCGCGCCCCAACTCCTGGGCAATCGCATCTAGGTCAGCGGCACTGGCCACGCCGTATACGGTTTCCCTGAGCGACGGCGCCGGCCCGATGGAGGGCGGCAAGTGTGCATCGTCGGCAGGGCGAATGATGATCGAGGTGCCATCGAGGGCTTCGAAGCGCCCACCCTGTGCGTCCACCTCAACCGGGGTCAAACCATAGTCACGCAAACAGTCGCTACACGCCTGGATGTCATCGACACCAAAGATCAGGGCGTCAAGGCCAATGATGTTCATGGCATACCACTCCATTGAAATTATGATACGGACACCAGTACTTCAGGCAGCTACACCCGTTCAGGACTCGCGAATCCGGTGGTTTCGTCGCAGGGATATGAATTCCGTCCGACTGGCTGGAGAGATTGCCGCTGCATCCGGCGTCTGACTAATCGAGTGTTGGGATGCGACGTATTGGAAATCGCGATACCTGCCTGAGACTGCACGCCAACGGCTTGATGGACGATTCGCCGCCGTGATCTAACCTGCATGGGGTTGACGCGGCGATACCAAGACCGGAAGGTATCGAGAAAATAAATACAAAAGCCGAAGACCCTGCCATGCGATTCAATAATCTCGACCTGAACCTGTTGGTTGCGCTCGATGTCATCCTCGAAGAGCAAAACATCACCCGCGCCGCCGAACGCCTGTACATGACTCAGTCCGCTACCAGTGGCGTACTCGGACGGTTGCGTGACTATTTCGAAGACGAGTTGCTGGTGCAGGTGGGGCGCAAGATGCAGCCCACGCCCTATGCACTAGAACTGGCTGGGCCGGTGCGCGAAGTATTGCTGACGATCCAGTCATCGATCACCGCCAAGCCGGTGTTTGACCCCACCACCAGCAAGCGGCATTTTCGTCTGATCGTCTCCGACTACCTGATCAGTGTGATGATGGCTCGGGTAATCCAGAGGATTCACCACAGCGCACCGCGCATCACCTTCGAATTGCTTGGCCCGAGCGATAACTCCTCAGAGCTGCTGGTACGCGGTGAGGTCGATCTGATGATCGTGCCCGAGCGCTACATCATCGAGGGCCACCCTTCACAGTTGTTGTTTGAGGAGGAACATGTCTGCGTGGTGTGGAACGGTAACTCGCTGGTGGGCAACGCCCTCTCACTGGAACAGTACATGCAGATGGGGCATATCTCGGTGGGCTTCGGCCGTAATCGGCATCTGAGTATCGAGGACTGGTTCATGAATCAGTACGGCTTCAGCCGACGCCTGGAGGTCATCACCAATGACTTCAACACCCTGCCGCAACTGGTGGTGGGTACCGAACGCATCGCCACCACCCACCGTCGTCTGGCCGAGTTGTACGCCGAGCACCTACCCCTGCGCTTGTTGCCGCCGCCGGTCAAACTGCCGGTGATGCGCGAACACATGCTCTGGCACCGCAGCATGGACGGGGACCCCATGCACCGCTGGCTGCGCGAACGCATCAGTGAGTTCACGCTGGATCTGGATCGCCTCGCGGCGGCGTGACCCGCGGATCGGTTATCGACGCCGTCGATAGCCGGGCATCGACGCAATCTGTTGGTGGACATGGACAGCCTCACCCTACTCTCCTGGCTTACTGCCCCAGGAGATTGACCCCGCCATGAGCACCCTGCACCTGCACTGTCACACCCTGTTCGACGGCACCAGCCTCGACACCCGCCCACAACAGACGCTGGTGGTGGACAATGGTCTGCTTAGCTATGTTGGCCCGCGCAGCCAGGCACCGACCCCACAGCCAGGCGATAAAGTCATCGACACCGGCGATGGTTTTGTCATGCCTGGTCTGGTGGACGTGCACACCCACCTCGCCTTCGGCAATGCGCAGAGCGAGGAAGACATCGATATCTGGACCACCGATGAATTCCGCGCCTTGCGTGGGATGTTCTTCGCCCGGCATGTGCTGGCGGCGGGCGTCACCAGCATGGTTTGCCCCGGTGACAGCGGCCAGTTGAGCATTTCCGTGCGCAACGCCATCGCCGCTGGCATGTTCGAAGGCCCGCGCATCGCCGCCAGCAGCCGGGTGATCACCAACCGTCAGAGCCTCAACGACTGGTTTCCCAGCCGGGTCGGCACACCGGATTTTTTCACTGCGCGCCTAGTCACCAGCCGCAGCGAAGCCCTGGCGGAAATTCGCAAGCAGGCCAAGGACGGTGTCGACCTGATCAAGATCGCCATGGACGGCACTCATCGACGACCCAATGGCGAAATCATTGCGGCGTTCACCGCCGTCGAAACCCATGAGATGGTCGAAGAGGCCCACCGTCTCGGCTGCAAAGTGGCGACCCACGCCTATGGCCGTGAAGCGGTGATGTACGCGGCGAAAGCCGGGGTCGATCTGGTGTTTCATGCCTTCTACATGGACGACGCTTGCATCGAAGCGCTGCTCGAAGCCGGCAGTATCCTCGCGCCAACCATGACCTTTCCGCAAAACACCGTGGACTTTTGCCAGTCCCATGATCCTGCCATCACCACCGGTTACGCCGGCTACTGCGCACGCACGCTGGAAGTTGGTTCTGCGATATTGAAACGGGCCAAGGCCGCCGGCATTCCGTTTGCCTGTGGCAGCGACAGTGGCTTTGCGGTGACTCCTTATGGCGAGTGGCATGCGCGGGAACTGGAGTTGCTGGTGACCCGCATCGGCTTTTCCCCGGCCGAAGCGCTGTACGCCGCCACCGCCGTCGGCGCGCGCTGCATGCCTCGCGGTGAAACCCTGGGCACCTTGCAGGTCGGTAAGCAGGCAGATTTTCTAATGCTCGACGCGTCGCCCCTGCACGACATTCGCGTGCTTCAGGACCGCTCTCGCATCAAGGCGGTGTACAAGGCCGGCCAGGCGGTCGATCTGCAACGCAGCCCCTACAACCCCAAGCAGGTGTCGGATTTCAACAGCCTGAAATGGACCGATCTCTACACCCGCGACCGCGTCGCGCAACTGGGTAAATGGAGCCTGTGAGCATGAGCGTACAAAGACTCGACCTCGAGACGGCCACCCGTATCGCCATTACCGCTGTGCGCAGCGCGGACAGCCTCGGTATTC
This sequence comes from Pseudomonas sp., assembly GCF_026224925.1. Lineage (GTDB taxonomy): Bacteria > Pseudomonadota > Gammaproteobacteria > Pseudomonadales > Pseudomonadaceae > Aquipseudomonas. Next base: position 7,577 of record NZ_JAMFRV010000073.1, read on the forward strand.
GCCCATTGGCTGCCGCCGTGCTGGACGCCGCTGGCCATCCGCTGGCGTTGCTGCGCGATGAAAATGCCAGTTTTCTACGCCCACAAATCGCCACCGGCAAGGCCCGCGGCTGTCTCGGCATGGGCATGGGTGGTCGTGAACTGGCGCGTCGGGCTCAGGCGATGCCGGTGTTCTTTTCCGCGATCAACAGCCTTACCAAGGGTGAAGTGATTCCGGTAGCCGGTGGTGTGCTGATTCGCAACAGTGCGGGTGAGCTGCTTGGCGCCATTGGCATCAGCGGCGACACATCGGACAACGACGAACGTTGCGCGCTAAGGGCAATCGCTGAAGTCGGGCTGATTGCCGACACCGGCGATCCTCAGTTGGGGAGCTGATCAAGACGTGCAGCCTGCTCCAGCAATAGGTTGCGAAACCACACCAGGGCCGGATCGTGGTCCTGGTGCGGGTGCCATTGCAAGACTTGCTCGGCGTCGGGAAACACAATCGGCGTCGGGTGAATACGCAAGGGGTAGCGCTGCACGAATTGCTCAGCCTGGCGGCGAAATACCGTGGCGACCCGCGCGCTACCGACGATAAACCCCGGCATCTGGGAGAAGCTTTCCAGTGCCACGCCCACCCGTCGTTCGATACCCAGCACCTGCAAATGCAAGGCGTCCATCGCCAAGTTGCGCCCGTCACTGAATTCCCGCACTACGTGTTCGGCAGCGCAGTAATCGGCAAGGCTCAGGGTCTCGGCATACGGCTTATGCTTGCGGCAGACGATGCAACATAACTCGTCCTTCAGCAACGGCAGATGTGGATACGCGGCGTTGAGCCGGCGTTGCGGCACAATCACGTATTCGCTGCGCCGGTACTCCAAGGCCTCACTGACTACATCACCGTCGCGAGGCAATGGCAGGTCGCGCAGACATAGACGAATGCCGGGCGCCTGACGTGCCAACTCGCGGCTGACGGCTGGCAGTAACACTGAGGTGATGTAGTCCGACGCCACCAGAGTGATTCGGCGCTCGCAGGCTGTGGGATCAAAGCCCACCGGCACGTCGACGATTTCTCGGGTCAGAGTCAGCGCCTCGCGAACCTTGGGCAACAACGCGATGCCCAAGGCCGTGGGTTGCAGGTGGCGACCGACCTGGACCAGCAGCGGATCATTGAAGTACTCGCGCAAACGACCCAGCGCCGCACTGGTCGCCGATTGCCCGAGATGCAAACGCTCGGCGGCACGACTGACGCTGCTCTCGCCAAGCAGAGCCTCCAGGGCCACCAATAGGTTCAGGTCCAGACGACGATAACGCATGCACTTCTCCGGTCTGCGATCCCCCTCCTCCCATCTTGAGGCGACCACCTTCTGGTCGACCAATCGTGGTTGGCGCTGGCTGGTATCGCGAAAAGAAATGCCTGACGACAATGTTTTGTATCGGCGTTCGCGATACCTCGCATCCAGACACTCGATTACCCAAATACAGGTTCATTCCTTAACGTTCGACATACGCCTCCTTCTGCTAATAAAAACCAAAGGAAGAAAGACCCATGTTCCGTTATTTTCCGACCAATTATGTGTGGAACCTGTCCGTAGACCTCGCCATCGAGATGGGTGCCAAGATCGGCGAAATCGAAGAAATGTGCGCGCCGCTGCAGGACGCTGCCAAACAGCCGGATGCCGCCGGCACCCAAGCGTTCCGCGAAACCTGGTCGCGCATGGCCGACAAACTGTGCTCGCTGGCCGAGGAAGACGAATCAAATAACCGCTTGCTATCCGCCGGTGAAAAATACAGCCGCGCCGCCACCTATTACCTGACCTGCGAACGCCTGCAAGCCCACGGTGCGCCAGGACGCCTGGCGCTCTACCAGCGCTTCCTCGACGCCTTCACACGGGGTCTGGCGCTGTCGAACGAGAACTGCGAGCGCGTGGAAATCCCCTACGAGGGCACCCACCTTTCGGCGCTGTATGTGCGTGCCGAAGGCGTGCAAGGCCCTGCGCCGATACTGGTTCAAGTCAACGGGCTGGACTCCACCAAGGAAATGAAATACCGCGTTGGTTTACCGATGTGGTTGGCCAAACGCGGCGTGTCATCGCTGATCGTCGACCAGCCCGGTACCGGCGAAGCCTTGCGCCTGCACAACCTGATTGCGCGTTTCGACAGCGAACACTGGGCCAGCCGAGTGGTCGACTGGCTGGAAACCCGAGACGATGTGGATGCCAAGCGTATTGGTATGGAAGGCGTGTCGCTTGGGGGTTACTACTGTCCGCGTGCGGTGGCGTTTGAGCCGCGCTTTGCCTGCGGCGTGGTCTGGGGCGCTAACCACGATTGGCGTGATGTGCAAAAGCGTCGGCTGGAAAAAGAAGGCAGCTTCCCGGTTCCGCACTACTGGTCGCATGTGAGTTGGGTGTGGGGCGCCAAGGATATCGATGCGTTCATGACCATCGCCGAAAACGTCCATCTTGACGGCGTGCTTGACCGTATCAAGGTGCCGTTCCTGGTAACC
>NZ_JAMFRV010000732.1 GCF_026224925.1 Pseudomonas sp.
AACGATACTCCATTGATCACTTCCGTCTACTGTACTCCGAACATGTGCATCATCGTCTCAATAAAATTCTAGAAAGCTGGTTCACCGTCCCAACCAAGGCACATAGATGCGAGGGTGATACACAACTGACAGTCCGAGAGGTAGGAGTCGAGCTGGCTGTGGACGGTACGCAGAATATGTCCGCGCCAGCCGTTTTTCTTCGCTATGGATTCAACTCGAGTCGAGCGCATCTTGACCATGGCGAACTCGGCCGCAACGAAAAACCCGTTGAGCAGAACCAGGACTAGTGCAAAAAGAATCATGCCGAAATCGGCGAACAGAGCGGAGAGGGACAAACTAGGGGAAGGGTCCATGGTGGAGTTTTAAAGGTTCCGTATCATCTAATGAGTATGTTGCTGCGCCAAACCAGCGAGCATAAGACCGGCAATGTAGCGGCTAGCGGCCAGCTTGACTAGAGGGTTGATCAAGGATTGATCACTTGGGCCGGTGAAAAATGGCAGGTAAACGTACTGCCTTTGCCCACTGCGCTGACAATGTCCAGGGTGCCGCGATGACGTAACAAAACGTGTTTAGCGATGGCCAGGCCAAGTCCGGTGCCACCGGTATTAGAGGCGCGGCTAGAGTCAACGCGGTAGAAACGCTCGGTCAGTCGCGGTAAATGCTTAACCTCGATGCCTGGCCCAGAGTCCTTCACGCTCATGTGTGCGCCGTATTCGTCTTCCCACCAGCGGATGTGAACCTTGCCTTCGGCAGGGGTGTATTTCACCGCGTTGAATATCAGATTGGAAAACGCACTGCGCAGCTCGGGTTCGCTGCCTTTTAGGCGGGCTTGGCTGTCGATCTCTAGGGTGATGAGGTGATTGTGCTGAGCCGATAACGCCTGTGCATCGTTCTTGATGCTTTGCAGCATCGAAGACACGACCACGGGTTGGTTATCCGACGGATAGTCCGTGGCTTCGAGCTTTGCCAGCAACAGCAAATCGTTGAGCAGGGTCTGCATCCGGTCACCCTGTTGCTGCATTTGTTGCAAGGCCCGGACCCAACGTGGGTTCACATCCTCAGCGTTATCCAGCAGAGTTTCCAGGTAGCCGCAAATCACCGTCAACGGTGTTCGCAGCTCATGGGAAACGTTGGCAACGAAGTCTTTGCGCATCTGCTCCAGCTGGTGAATACGGGTTACATCGCGGACCAGCATCAAATGCTCGTTATTGCCGTAGCGGGTAATCAGTAATTGCACACGCAAGCGATCATTGATCGGCGAGGGGATCTCTAGTGGTTCGAGGTAGTTGTTTTGTTCGAAGTATTCTTTGAAGCGCGGGTGACGCACCAGGTTGGTCACCGGCTGACCACTGTCTTGTGGGGTCTTGAGGCCGAGCAACGTTTCTGCAGCGCGGTTCCACCACTCCAGGTTGCCTTCGCTGTCGAGCATGATCACCGCGTCCCTGAGCGCCGCCGTGGACTCCTGGACACGATCAATCACCGCTTGCAGTCGGCCGCGCACGCGCTGATCCCGGCGTTGCAGGTGATAAATGCTGTCGAACACATCGCCCCATAAGCCATAGCCGTCGGGAGGCGGCTCATCGGGTTTTTGCTCGCGCAACCACACGTGCATGCGCAACAACTGTTTCAGCGTCCAGGCGAGATAGAGGCCCAGGCCCACCGCCATGCTCCAGCCGTAATAGCCGCTGATCAGTCCCATCACCAAGCAGGCCGTGACCAACAGCAGCATGTGGCGGATCAGCGTGCCGTGCCAGTTTTGGTTCAATTCAAACGCATCCTTGTCGATCAGCTCTTTGTAGAAAAACGGTAGCCAGTGCCGCGCACGGTTTGTACCAGATTTTCGTAGGCATCGCCGAGCGCTTTGCGCAGGCGTCGAATGTGCACGTCCACCGTGCGCTCTTCGACATAAACGTTGCCGCCCCAGACCTGATCCAGCAATTGCCCGCGGGTGTAGGCGCGTTCTTGGTGGGTCATGAAAAATTGCAGTAGGCGGTATTCGGTTGGGCCCATTTCAGCAGGTTTACCGTCGATGGTGACCCGGTGGCTAATGGGATCAAGCAACAGGCCGCCTACTTCAATAGGCGCCTCACCATCGCTCGGCCCAGCGCGGCGCAGCACAGCCTTAAGGCGTGCGACCAGTTCACGTGGGGAGAACGGTTTGGTGATGTAGTCGTCGGCGCCGACTTCAAGGCCCTGGATCTTGTTGTCCTCTTCGCCCTTGGCCGTAAGCATGATGATCGGTATGTCACCGGTCAGCTCGTCACGCTTCAGACGGCGGGCGAGTTCGATCCCGGAAGTGCCTGGCAGCATCCAGTCCAGCAGGATCAAGTCGGGCTTGCGATCGACGATGATGGCGTGGGCTTGCTGGGAGTTTTCCGCTTCCATGCAGTCGTAGCCGGCCATTTCCAATGCAACGGCGATCATTTCGCGAATAGGCGCTTCGTCGTCAATGATCAGAATACTCCTGCCAGCCATGCTCAATCCTCTTGTCATTTAACTGTCTTGGAGCGCATTAGATAACGGAATTATTGCAGTCGTGTGACAGCTTGGGGCGCTGCTAGCTTCTCGCGCCACTCTGGGACTAAGCTAACAGTCCGACTACAACAAAAAGAGGACGTATCAAATGACCAGAATTTCAACAACTTTGCTCGGCTTGCTTACCGCGGCAGCTTTGGCTACTTCGGGCATGGCGTTCGCTGCAGATCCCGCGATGATGAAAGACGGGATGATGGTCGATCAGAAGGGCATGACGCTTTATACCTTCGATAAGGACACCACTGCCGGTAAATCCATGTGTAATGGCCAATGCGCTGAAAACTGGCCGCCACTGATGGCTCCAGCAGACGCAAAAGCCATGGGTAAATGGACAATGGTCAAACGTGACGACGGTCATATGCAGTGGGCGTTTGATGGCAAGCCGCTCTACACCTTCAAAATGGACAAAAAAGCCGGTGACATGGCCGGTGATGGCAAGGGCGATGTTTGGCACGTGGCCAAGTAATACAGCGCTCTTGCAGCGTCGACCGTCAGTTTAAGTGCTGGCGGTCAACGCAACGCATAGTCCGCAACAATTCCCACAAAAATTGCCAAACCCGCCCAATGATTGTGTAAAAACGCCTTGAAGCAACGTTGCGGCTCACGGTTGCGTGTGTACCAGAACTCCCAGACGAAGCACGCCGCAGCCACCAGTAGGCCAAGGTGAAAATACATCCCCAGTTCGAAACGTGATCCCGCCAGCAGCAAGCAGCCCAATGCCAGGGCCTGCAACGTCAGGATGATCACCCGATCTGCATCACCAAACAGCACTGCCGTGGACTTGACCCCGATTTTCAGATCGTCTTCACGGTCAGTCATGGCGTAATACGTGTCGTAGCCGACCGTCCACAGCAGGTTGGCGATGTACAGCAGCCACGCTGCAGCGGGCAGGTCGCCGGTTTGCGCAGTGAACGCCATCGGCATCCCCCACGAAAACGCCGCACCCAGAACGACCTGTGGGTAGTAGGTGTAGCGCTTCATGAACGGGTAACACGCCGCCAGTGCCAGACCGCCGAACGACAGCCAGATCGTCATCGAGTTGGTGAGCAGCACCAGCAAAAAGCTCAAGCCTACCAACACCGCGAACAACACCAGAGCCTCGCGGGAGCTGACCTTGCCGCTGACCAATGGACGCTGCTCAGTCCGTTTAACGTGACCATCGACCTTGCGGTCGGCGAAGTCATTGATCACGCAACCCGCTGCGCGCATCAGGAACACACCGACCACGAAGATCAGCAGGTTGCCAATCGATGGTACGCCTTTGGCCGAAATCCACAGCGCCCATAAGGTTGGCCACAGCAGCAGATAGATGCCAATGGGTTTGTCGATGCGGGTCAACTGAACGAAGTCCCAGGCACGGGGGTTCAGACGGTTCAGCGATTTAAGCAGGCTCACGTACATCAATGGCGCTCCATAGCGGGGCCGGCAATCTGGACCGCTTGCCAAAAGTTCGGCAGAAAGACTTCCGCCACCAACAGGCTCAGCGCGCCTCGGCTAAAGCACGAGCGGCGCCCCCATAACCCCTCGGCGGTATCGTCAGCCGGCAGCCAGGTTGCCGGATAGCGGCAGGTTTGCAGGGCGCCGCGTTCAAACGCTTCGTCGCAAAAAAGCAATTCGCCAAGTGAGCGGGTACCCAGTTCGTCCATGTTCAAACCGCCTTGTTGCAGGGCGCTTTGAGCGGCGACACTGCGGGCGAAGACCCATTTCTGGCCATTGCCTCGCAGGTAGACTTCCCGCACCCACCCAATACTTTGATCGGCTATGGCCAGCGCCGCGCATTCGTCAGCGCGCAAGGCTCGCCAGCCCTCGTACAATGGCAAAACACTGAACCCATTGGCCGACAGGCGGGTCAGGCGGCGAGTAAGGGAGTCCTGATTGAATAGCCAATCAAGGATGACAGGATCGGGCAGCTCCACCAGTTGGTGTTGTTGACGCCAGTCAGGGGCAGCAGGAAGAGGATTTTGCTGGGGCACGATGGGTAATTATTGGCAACAATCGAGGCGGTGAGCTTAGCATGTTTGATTGCGGGGTCTGAGCCCTCAGCAGATCCCGTCTATATCGATCACGCTTGCATCTGAGCGCGTCGATCAGTACAAAACGCCCTGAGTCTGGCGGCAATCGTTTTATCCATCGACCGCCTAGGCCATGAAAGCCTGAGAATTGAGAGAATTTACCGATGAAGAAGTGGCAATGTATCGTCTGTGGCCTGATCTATAACGAAGCCGATGGCTGGCCGGACGACGGAATCGCTCCAGGTACGTTGTGGCAAGACGTGCCAGCAGATTGGCTGTGCCCGGATTGTGGCGTCGGCAAAATGGATTTTGAAATGATTGAAATCGGCTAATAACAGCCCGTCTCTTTCCCCACTGTATTTCAATCAGGAAAACGTAATGAACGCACCTGTCGTCATCGTCGGCACTGGCTTGGCGGGCTATAACCTGGCCAGGGAGTTTCGCAAACTGGACAGCGAAACACCGCTGTTGTTGATTACTTCGGATGACGGGCGTTCTTACTCCAAACCGATGCTCTCCACCGGCTTTGGCAAAAACAAAGAAGCCGATGGCCTGAGCATGGCCGAGCCCGGTGCGATGGCTGACCAATTGAAAGCAGAAGTGCGCACCCACACGCGGGTCAGCGGCATTGATCCCGGTCACAAGCGTTTGTGGATCGGTGAAGAAGCAGTGTATTACCGCGACCTTATTCTTGCCTGGGGTGCAGAAACAGTGCGCGTTCCGGTCGAGGGCGATGCCAGCGACGCGGTCTTTCCGATCAACGATCTAGAAGACTACGCGCGGTTTCGCGCAGCGGCGGCGGGCAAGCGTCGGGTGGTGATACTGGGTGCAGGCCTGATCGGCTGTGAGTTCGCCAATGACTTGATCCTGGGTGGCTACGAAGTCGACCTGGTAGCGCCGTGCGAGCAAGTCATGCCGACCTTGCTTCATCCGGCCGCCGCTGCTGCGGTGCAGGCGGGCCTGGAAGGCTTGGGGGCTCGCTTCCACCTAGGCCCGGTGCTAACGCGCCTGCTGCGTACCGAGCAAGGGCTTGAAGCGCACTTGTCTGACGGTGAAGTGTTGCCCTGTGATGTTGTCGTTTCGGCGATTGGTTTGCGTCCGCGTGTCGATCTGGCCGCAGCCGCAGGTCTGCAGACTGATCGCGGGGTCACCGTTGATCGTCATTTGAAAACATCCCACGCCAATATTTATGCGTTGGGCGATTGTGCGCAAGTGGACGGTCTGAATCTGCTGTACGTCATGCCGCTGATGAGTTGCGCTCGGGCATTGGCACAAACCCTCTCGGGCAACCCGACGGCGGTCAGTTACGGTCCAATGCCTATTACGGTAAAAACACCCGTGTGTCCTCTGGTAGTTTCGCCGCCGCCGCGTGGCATGGACGGCGTCTGGACCGTTGCCGGACAGGGCGCTGATATCAAAGCGCTGTGTCATGACGCCGACGGTAAGTTGCTGGGATATGCACTAACGGGCACTGCAGTATTGGAAAAACTAGCCTTTAATAAAGTGCTACCACCGTTGTTGGCGCCCTTGTTGGCATAGAGACCGGTCGTTCTGTCGGATAAGACTCGTTTTTGTCGCGATAAACCTCGCGTACAGGGTGGCGCAGGTACCCCTGGCATGCCATCCTCATTCCCGTCTGCCGCAACGTAGAGCCGTTGCGGCACTTTGGTCGCTGTTCGGGAAGAACGGCACGGACATAACAACAAAAAACCGTCAAAGAGGCTTTATATGCGTAAACCAGAACTCGCAGCTGCTATTGCTGAAAAAGCAGATCTCACCAAAGAACAAGCGAACCGCGTCCTTAACGCCGTTCTTGAAGAAATCACTGGCGCATTACACCGCAAAGACAGCGTTACGCTGGTGGGGTTCGGCACTTTCTTGCAACGCCATCGTGGTGCGCGTACCGGCAAAAATCCACAGACCGGTGAACCCGTCAAAATCAAGGCCAGTAATACGGTCGCTTTTAAGCCTGGAAAGTCATTGAAAGACAGTGTTAATCCTTAATCTGCTAAACGCCTCAGCGGGAGGCGGGTAGCAGCAAAAAATGGGCATACCGACTCAGTCGGGTGCCCATTTTTTTGCGTACACTGCGGCACTTGCCGCTTCCATGTGAGCGGTTTCCCCAAAAGGCTGTGCAATGAAATTTCGTTTTCTTCTCTGGATGCTTGGCTACTTGATGGCTAAAGCCAGTCGTAACAATCCTGATTTCCAGAGCCAGTTGGCGGGTAAAGAACTGACCTTTCAGCTGCAGACCTTCGATGGCACGATAGCTCGGCATTTCATTGTCAGCGGGCAGCGTCTTGTCAGCAAACCTGGGGTGGTTGCTGAGCCAGCCTTTGCCATTTCTTTCAAAGACGCAGCGTTCGGCTTCGCCACGATGCAGGCGAAGAACAAACAGCTGGCGTTTATGCAGGGCATTCAGGACAAAAACATTCTGATCAAAGGTAACCCGGGATTAGCGATCTGGTTCCAGGGTTTGACCAAGTTTTTGAAGCCGAAGAAAAAGAAGGTTTAACGCGAACTCTGAAGGACCGAACTCATTCGGGAAGAAAACAACTCGGTCCAACAAACAGACCGCGTCGCCTGTTTCCCGAATGAATTCGGTCCCATGCAGTATCCATGTGGCTACAGGGTTAGGTTATCTACTGATTGAACTGCGATGCCAGTTCTCGCAGCAGTAGTTCTGCTTCCAATACTTTTTTCACGGCTTC
>NZ_JAMFRV010000733.1 GCF_026224925.1 Pseudomonas sp.
GGTGCATTTCATAGATCCGGTGGGAGCAAGCTTGCTTGCGAATGAAGCGACGCGGTCTTCCTGATGTACCGTGTCGTCTGTTTCCCGAACACGTTCGGTCCCACAGGGGTTTGCGGGTAATCCTTATCAGCGCAGCTCGGCCAAACTGCCCTCAAGAATATCCAGCCCTTCATTGAGCACATGCAGTTCAGTGGTCAATGGCGGCAGTAGACGAATAATGTGCCGAGACTTGCCGCTGGGCATTAGCAGCAGGCCTTTATTTCTGGCGGCTTCTAGCAGCGCGGCCAACTGCGCGGTGGCGGGCTTGCCTTCCGGAGTCATCAGCTCGATACCGCGCATCGCACCGACGCCGGTCAAGCGTCCGAGGAATGGTGAAATTTTGCTGTCGATCCAGTGCTGATAGCGGTCGGCGATGGCCTGCCCTTGGGCCTCGCCCCACGCCGACAGATTAGCGTCAGTCAATTGTTCCAGTGTTGCCAACCCTGCGGCGCAGGCGATTGGGTTTCCGGAATAAGTCCCGCCCAACCCACCTTTGGGCAGCACGTCCATCAACTCTTTTTTACCCACTACGGCACCGAGCGGCACCCCACCGGCGATGCTCTTACCGAGCAGCAGCAAATCCGGTTCGATACCCAAACGGGAAAAAGCAAAGCGCTGCCCAGTGCGGCCGAAACCGGATTGGATTTCATCAATGATCAGCACAATGCCTTTTTCGTCGCAGAAGGCTCGCAAGATTTGCGCGAACTCGATGTCCATCGCATGAAAACCAGCTTCGCCTTGAATCGGCTCAAGGATAAAACAGGCAATGTCGGTCACGTCGATTTCGACACTGAACAAACGGTCCATGGCCTTGATGGCTTCGGCGACCGTGACGCCGTTGTCTTTGCTGGGATACGGCAGGTGGTAAACCGGGCCGGGTAAGACGCCGACCTTTTGTTTGTAGGGCGCCACTTTGCCATTCAGGTTCAGGGTCGCGAGAGTTCGGCCGTGAAAGGCGCCATCGAAGGCGATTACGGCTGTACGGCCGGTGTAGCCACGGACTATTTTCAGCGCGTTTTCCGCAGCCTCGGCGCCACTGTTGGTGAGCATGCCGCTGACCGGATAACTGACCGGAATGAACGCGGCGAGCTTTGTCATGAATTGCTTGTACGGGCCGTGGGGGACGGCATTAAAGCAGTAATGAGTGAGCTTGGTAGCCTGTTCGCGAATGGCATCGACGATGCGCGGGTTGCAATGCCCCAGGTTCAAAACGCCAATACCACCGACAAAATCTATGTAGCGTTTGCCGTCTTCATCCCACACTTCGGCGTTTTTGCCGTGGTCCAGGGTGATCGGGTGGACCATGGAAATAGAACCGCTGATCGATGAATTGCTCATGCTTGGCTGCTCATACAAAAGATTTCGTCAAAAAAGGCATGGGTTATATAAGCGAGGAATGCACATCGGTCACAAGCGAAATTAAATCGCGGGGTTATTCCTGAAATTCGTGTAGGCACACCTAATCGCTGGCGCCTGCACGGACGCCTTCGTCGGCAAGCCAACTCCCACAGATTGTTCAGGGCGACGCAAACTGTGGGGGCAGGCTTGCCTGCGAAGGCGGTTTCTCAGGTGACACACTAACCACGCCCACCAAATATCTGCGAAGGCCGGCGCAAGGTTGGGTCGAACGGGTTGATCTTCGGCCCGATGGCCGCAGCTTCGCGCTTGAGCAGCTCGACCACGGTCGGCAGTCTATCCGGCCCCAAGCGATCGCTGATGGTCGCGACGCTAAGTGCCGCCACTGCATGCCCGTCACGGTTGAGAATCGGCACCGCAAGGCCCGCCATTCCCGGTAATGCCCCGGTATTGCGCGCGGCGTAACCCAAGCGACGGACGTTCTCCACTTCCGAGCGCAGGAACACTTCGTCGTACAGATGAAAATCTTTAAGCCGAGGCAAGTTGTAGCAGATCACCGTCTCGCGCTCTTCTTCGGGCAAAAACGCCAGAATCGCCAGACTCCCCTGCCCCACGCCCAGTGCCACGCGCCCACCAATA
>NZ_JAMFRV010000734.1 GCF_026224925.1 Pseudomonas sp.
CCCCCCAACCCATCACGCAGTCCTTCGGTAACGAGGCGATGGTGAAACAGTTGGTGTACGGGCTCCTTTACTATGTCAGCGACCGCTCCGACCTTGAGGGAGCGCAAGGCGATCTCCAGGGCTTCCCGATCGTAATCCTCTTGAGCATGCTTAATAGATTCACTGTTTTGCCAACTACCCGCCTCTTCGACGTCACGGCAAACATCAGCAAGGCGAAGGTCTTCTCGAACTGTGTAAAACAAAATCTGACGGCCCGGATCACCGCATGCATAAAGCGGCACATCAACACGGTAGCCCGCATCGCGGAGCAGCTCGGCGTTGTAGTACTCCTCAATGGTTTTATCTTCACCCTCTTCATTGTGGTATTTGAAGAACAAGCGGCGACCGTCGACCAGCTCTACCACGCCATTTAAAGAGTTCAGGCTGTATTGGTCGCGGTTGATCTTGAGGTCCAGCGCGTGAGTGCCAATGACCTCAGTAACCAATTGCAGCAACTTGGTACGAGCGCCTTCCCAATCGCCTTGTTTAGCGAGTGTTCTAGCCTGCGCCGCTAACGGCTCCGACGTCTGATTCATATGGATTTCCTTCAAGAATTTCGCTGATCACATGGGCGCATCATTTGCCTTCGCGGATGATTTCTTTACGCAGCGGGGAAACAGCCAGAGCGTGAGCACTGAAGCCCTCGTAGACGGCAAAACCATGCGCTTGATCGGCCAATTCGTCGTACCCAGCACGAGTCACGTAACCAATTGAGATGCGCTTCATGTAGTCGAACACGGACAGTGGGCCAGCGGTCTTCGCCGCTCCGTTAGTCGGCAGCACAGCGTTAGGGCCGAGCACGAAGTTGCCAAGGGTCACAGGCGTGTAGTTACCCAGCAGGATTTCACCCGCGTTGCGAATCCGGGTCATCACTGCCATAGGCTCCTCAGACAAAATTTCCAAGTGCTCTGGCGCGTACTCGTTGACCCACTCCACGGCGGTATCAAAGTCTTTAGTCAACACAACGCCACCGTGCTCACCGCACAGCACGGTCTGGGAAAACTCAGCACGCTTGGGATCGAGCATGGCCCATAGACCAGGAAGAGCCGCGATCACGCCTTCAGCAACTTCACGACTATTGGTTACCAAGTAGGCCGACGAGTCCGGGCCATGCTCGGACTCAATGATCAGATCCAATGCCGCCAGTCTCGGGTTGGCAGTCTCATCAGCAAGCACAACACTTTCGCTAGGGCCAGCGGGTGTGCCTGGATCAATCAGGTGAGATAACTGACGCTTGGCAGCAACAACCCACGGTGAACCTGGGCCAACAATTTTCAGGCATTTCGGGACGGTCTGGGTTCCGTAGGCAACCGCAGCAACACCCTGCGCCCCGCCACATTTGTAGATTTCTTTGATACCGATCAGGCGCGCAGCCACCAGAGTTGCATCGTCTACCTTGCCATCCGGGCCAGGTGGAGTAATAACGATTGGACGAGGAACCCCGGCCACGATGGCTGGAATAGCGGTCATCAGCAGCACGCTTGGGAACGACCCTTTACCACGAGGGACGTAGCAGGCTACCGAGTCAATCGGTACGTGGCGGTCACCTGCAAACGCACCAGGGCGCATTTCCTTCAGCCACATCTCTTCAGGCTTCTGGGCAACGTGGAATGCACGGATATTCTCAGCAGCGTAGCGAATGGAGTCGATGACCTTCGGATCCATGCGCGCGAATGCTGCTTCAAATTCACTCTCTTCAGCCAGAATGGACATGTTCTCTGCTGTCACGCGATCAAAGTCTTTTGCAAAGCGAATGAGAGCTGCGTCGCCTTCGGCGTGTACAGCTTCAATGATTGGCTTGACCTTCTCGGTGAAGAAAGAGAGATCTGCTTCGGTGCGCTTGAAGAGTTCCGGTGGCAGACCATCAACGTTGGTCAGGTCGTGAAAAGTTGGTTGTTTCATCACATCACTCCAATCAAGTTTCAGTTATCTGTAGTTCACTAACTAGGCGTGAGCAGCCGCGTTGTGACGAATCATTCCAAGTACATGGCGTTGAATGTCGAGAAACTCAGGAAGATCACTCATCCCATCAAAGCGAGGTCGCTGAAGAGGAACATCAATAGTTTCCTTGATGTAACCTGCCCCCATGACAACAATTCTGTCGGAAAGATAGACCGCCTCCTCGACATCATGAGTAACAAACATCACAGTAAGTCGATGAGCCTCCCAGACCTGCGTCAAAAGCTCCTGCATTTGACGCCGGGTCATCGCGTCTAATGCACCAAAAGGCTCATCCATTAGTAAAATTTTTGGTCGATATGAAAGTGCACGAGCAATGGCTACTCGCTGCTTCATACCGCCAGATAGTTCTGTTGGGTATGCACCTGCGAAAGCGCTCAAATTCACCAGATCCAGATGTTCAAGTGCTATTTCTCGGCACTCTTTACCCTTTTTTCCCGCTGCTTTTAACGCAAACTCTATATTTTCCAACGCCGTTAACCACGGCAGCAATGTATACGCTTGAAATACTACGCCACGATCCATACCTGCACCGTCGATAGGGACGCCATCAACGGTAACATCGCCCGCATCAAAGTCTTCAAGACCAGCCGCAATGGAAAGTAGGGTACTTTTCCCGCAACCCGACATACCAACGATAGAAACAAACTCGTTATCAGCCAAGGTCAAACTGATGCCATCAAGAACTTTATTTTCTTGATTATTGAGCATGAAGCTTTTGTGAAGGTTCTGAATGGCTAACGTACTCACGACCGTCTCCTATTGTAACGGAACAACACTTTTTCACCGGCACGCATGGCTTGGTCGGTGATAAGGCCGAGAATACCCAAGAACAAGATGTAGCCGATGATGGTGTCGGTCTGGAAATAGCGCTGAGAAACGGTGATCCGGTACCCCAACCCTGAAGTCGATGCAACGAGCTCAGCCAGCACCAGCCATGTCCACGCCCAGCCAAGACTGACGCGCAATGCATCCCAGATTCCAGGCATCGCACTTGGAAGCACAATCTTCCAAAGGATCTTACGGTCACTCATACCCAGTGTTCGGCCCAAACCAACAAAATCTGTCGGCACGCGTTTCACTGAGTCCATGACCATCAAAACTTGCTGGAAGAACGTGCCCAACCAGATGATGAGAAATTTTTGGA